>NZ_FQUI01000001.1 GCF_900129175.1 Marinitoga hydrogenitolerans DSM 16785 | reverse complement strand
GAGTTTAAAACAAATATCACTAAAAGCCGTATCAAACGCTAAAAAGAGGGTGGTGTGTGGCTAATTTTGCTTTTTATAAAAAGTTAACATTTGATATTTTTCGCTATATTTCAGCGTTATCTCTTTTTTTAAAAAAAACAATTGTCAAAGTCAGGAGGAATAATATTGACATTTATTTTAATAAAAGAACCGATTTTTGAAAAATCTAATTAAATATAAAAAGCTCCCGGAATTAATCGGGAGCTTTTTTGTATAAAATAAACAGTACTATGTAAAATTTTTTTTGATTGTTGGATTGAAAATTTTGTTTTAAATATTTGCGAATTATAAAAAATTAGGGTAGGTCATAGGACCTACCCAGTTTATTTAAACAACGGGACTGTCTGGAATAATTAATTCTTTATTAGCATCAATTACTTCTTGTGTTGGTTTTTCTAAATCCGTTTTTACTAATTGTTTTAAGTATTCTTTAACAGAAAGATCCCAGTATTCTCTTGTAATATAATATACTTTTGCACCACCTAATTCGTGTTGTACATCAGGCCATGGATATGATGGTTGAGCCATACCTAAACCCCATCTTTTCCAACCATTATAACTTTCAAATGTTGACCACCATTCTTTTGCACCTAATTTTTCAAATGCATATTTTGCTTTGGCATAATACATAATAGCTCCAACTCTTAATCCTCTAATATAAGCCATTGAGTGAAGACTAATATGAATACCATTATTCATAACTCTAGCATTTGCAAAACCTGCTAATTTACCATTAATTGTTCCAATCATGAAATATGGATCTTTTAGTCTGTCTCTATACCATCCTAATAATTCTCCATAAACTCTAACACCAACAATATCATAAAAATCATGATCAACATCTAATAATTTTTTTATAAAAGGTAATAATTTTGGAACTTCATCTTTTTTCAATGGTCTAATGTATAAATAACTACCATCTTTTAATTTTGCCATTTCTGGTTCATATGGTGGTAATTTTAATGATGGACCTGCTAAAATTGGTTCAATTTCTCTTGCATCAAAGGTTAATTTTTCTTGTGAAACTTTTTCCGGTATTTCTTTCCACATAATTTATCCCTCCATTACTTTTTTTGTTTATTTTATAATTTGGATTATTCTTCAATTTCAAATGCTGCAACACGAGAAATACTTGATTCACCATCTACTAATTTCCATGGGAATATACCAATGTACATTCTTCTGTTTAATACTTTATCAATGTCCCCACCAATATTTTCTGCATGTAATATTAAATGTGGGAATAAATCAATATGCATTAATTGATATGTTTCATCTGTAAAGTATTCATCTAAAGGTTTTCCATATTTTTCTCTGAAATGTTTATCAGCCATAGCGGCAAATTCAGGTCTATAATCTCTTAATATGGTATTCATTGGATGATCAGCAGAACCGCAATCAACACCAACCCATTTAATTTCCATTTCCTTTAACCAATCGGCGAATCTTTGATCTGGTCCTGGATGGAAGTAATAATATTTGTTTTCATTTGCTTCTGGTTGATCCCATGCGTATTTGTGATAACCAGTATTAATGATTATAATGTCGCCTTTTTTGATTTCTAAATTGTTCTCTTTTGCAACTTTTAATAATGTTTCAGGTGTATAAATATCAAAATCACCAACTTCTTTAGAAATATCTAAAATTACACCTTCACTAAATAAATATCCATCTAATGGTAATGATGCAATATCTCTTCCACCTGTCATGAAATGTCTTTGCCCGTCTAAATGAGTTCCGTTATGCATACTTGTTTGAACTATTTGTCCATTAACTTTTTGAAGCATCATTCTTTTGAAATACCATAATTTCATTGGCTCATAACCTGGCCATGGTGGTGTTGTAATACCTATCTTTTGAGTTAAGTCATACACTTTAATACCTGCCATCTTTTTTTCCCCCTTTTCAAAGATATTCTTTTACAAATGCTTCCAATGCATCTATAAATATGTTCATAGGTGGATAGGTCAATCCTGCACCAACTTGACCTATACCTGGCTCTTTATGAGCTATACCTGTATTAATTCTTGGTAGTATTCCTTTTTCCACAACTTTCTTTATATCCAATCCTGTAGGAGTTCCTCTGAAATTCAAGAAAGGAATTTTATATGTATTATTTTCAGCATTGGTGATTTCGTACATTTTTAAGGTAGTATCAATGGCTTCTTGAACACTTCCTCCAACAAATTTTACTATTGCAGGTGCTCCAGCCATTGCAAATCCACCAAATCCACCAGTTTCTGTAATAGTACTATCACCAATATCTGGATTAGCATCTTCTTTTGTGAAGCCAGGGAAGTATAATCCCTCAACTTCTTGGGCTGGACCAACAAACCATTTTCCAGGTAATCCAGCTACTCTTATTCCAAAATCTGTACCATTTCTTGCCATGACAGTAACAACAGTACTTCCTTTTATGCCTTCAGCTGCTAAAGTTGCAGATTTTGCAGCTGGCATTGAAAGATTCAAGAAAAAGTGATCATTAGCATTTATGAATTCTATAACAGCTTTTTTCTCTTCATTTGAAAAATTTGTATCTAAAATAGCAGGAGCAATTTCTCTAATGAATAAAGATGTTGCTGCTTTATTTCTATTATGACATTCGTCACCCATTTGTACAGCTTGAGCTATTAAGTTTTTTAAATTTATTTCACCTTTAATTTTGATAGCTTCTTTTAGCACGGGATATAAAACTTCTTCCATCCATTTTAATTTTTTTATAACGTCTGGACCATTTGCTCCATACCTTAAAACCTTACCTAAACCTTCATTCATTGTACAATAGGATTTAATTCCGTATGTTTTATTTTCAATAATAAATACAGGCATTGATGGAGTTGCTACTCCAGCCATTGGCCCTACACCATCGTGATGATGCCATGGATCAAATTCAATTTCTCCGGATTTAATTAATTCAATAGCTTCTTTTTCATCTTTGGCTTTTCCTTCATAAATCAATCCACCGATAATAGCTCCTTTTAATGGCCCGCACATTCTATCCCAAGTAATAGGTGGACCAGCATGTAATATCATATTGTCCTTCATTCCAGGAACAACATCTTTTGCAATACCCATACCCACTAATGTTGGTTGAGAATTCATGATTCTTTCAACAGCTTCAGCATTGGCTTTTTCAATATCAATGTTTAATTTTGAAAAATCATTTAATATTTGTACAGCTTTTGAACCGCCAAGAGGAGGTTTCCAATCAACGTGAACAACATTTGCACCTTGTTTTTTTAAATCTTCATAAAAGGATTTTAGTCCAATGTTAACTATTTTCAAATCTTCTTTAAATAAACTCATCTTCCCAACTCCTTCCAAACATTAACTGCAAATTTGACTGCGCTTGCATTGCTTGGGAAGACAATGACCCCAACATCTTCCAGCTTTTTCTTTTGATCATAATAATTTTGTGGATCTTCATATGTGCCACAAATATTTGCTATTATACATTTATATTTATCAGATGTTTCTCTTGCAGTCTTCACAGCTTCTGCAATTTCGCCTGCAGGATCCATATGAGATCCCCAACCTAAGACAACATCAATCATAATAATAGCAGTATCTTTATCTAGATATTCTTTTATTAATCTTGATTTTCTCATAGTGAAGTCAATCATAGGGTGTGGTCTTCCAACAGTAAATTCATCTTCACCCATATCAACAATTGTATTTTCTTTACTTTCATTTATATTTTCTAATAAAAATTCAGGTTTTAATGGTTTTGGAGAATATATAGGTACATTTAATTCTTTTGCTAACAATACCATTGTTTCATCGGCAAGAGTTCCTCCTGAATATAACCCTCTTATATATTTCCCTTCTGTTATTTTTTCTGATTCTTCTTTAACCTTTTTATCAAAGTCAAATGATTCTAAAAAGTCAAAATAGGTATATTCATTTTTTTCGATTTCCTTACCCTGGCACAGTAAAGCAGCTTTAATAGCAGTGTCTTCTAAGGTAGTTCCAACAACTATTGAAGGATCTTCAACCTTTCCATTAACAAAATGAACAACATGTTTTTTATTTGTTTTTTTCAATAAATCTACAGCTTTTTCTACAACTTCTGGATAAGGAGGTTTTGAAACTAATACAATAATTTCTGTTTCATCATCGTCTATTAATCGTTTAATACCTTCTAAGAACATTAATCCTCCAACATCTTTTTTAACATCTCTTCCGCCAGTTCCAATTAATTGTGAAATTCCACAACCTAAATTAGAAATTATAGAAGACACTTCTTGTGCTCCAGTACCTGATGCAGCAACCATACCTATTTTTCCTTTTTTTACAACATTTGAAAATGCCATTGGAACACCATTTATAATGGCAGTTCCACAATCAGGTCCCATTACTAATAAGCCTTTTTCAAGAGCATATTTTTTTAATTCAATTTCAGTTTCAATAGGGACATTATCACTAAAGAGCATAACATTTAAACCAAAATCAAGAGCTTTTCTTGTTTCTAATCCTGCATATTCTCCAGCAATGGAAATAACAGCCATGTTAGCGCCATCTAATTTCTTTACAGCACTTTCAAGTGATGGATAAAATCTTTCTCCTTCTTCTTCCTCTGTTTCAGCTTTTAACATTTTTTCAATTTCTTTTTCAATTTCATCCATATTAATATTTTCGCCTTTTATGACTATAAGTAAATCATTAGGTGACGTTTTTTCTAATTCTTCATCTATCATGCCGAGCTCTCTTAGAAATTCTTTGTTGGTTTCTGTTCCCATTCCAACAAGAGCCTCTTCAATGTTTTCTCTCTCCTTAATATCTTCAGTAATGAGCATTAACGTAACTGAATCATAATATGCATTGGGTTTAATCATTTTATAAACCACGTTTATCCCTCCAAATCAAAGAAAAATGAAATTCCTAACATCCAACCTAATCCTGAAGTATTCCCCATGTTCAACAAAGCAGCCTTGTCGAAATTTTCTAAATATAACTTTACAGGTTTTGGGACATATCCATTTGCAGCATATTTCATCTGGAAGTAAGATAGGTTATTTGTTTTTGTTTTTGCGGCCTTTAATATAGCATTATAATCTAAATCTTTATTATAAAAATAGTTTAATAATAGTATTCCAGATAAAATATCATCAAATAAAGGAGTTAACCCCGGGCCAAAACCTATTAAAGTAATGAAATCAGAAATTCTTAAATAATCAATAATCTTATTGTAGATTCTATAATCTAATTTATCCTTTAAACGATTTTTTATTTTGTCATATGATTCATGGAAGTTAATTTTATCAATTTTAGGATTATAAATAATAAAATCATTTAAAATAAATTTATCATCAAATACTAAATAATTATTTTCAATTTTTAAGGTAGAAAAATCTAAGAAATGGGAGGGGGCGGACATTCCAAGTGCCCCGACCCGATTATTATAAGTAGAAATAGTGAAAATATCATCATCATTAAAAATAAAATATTTTGTATGTTTTGTTTTAAAAAAACTTTTTGCATATCCTTTTTTATCAAAAACTGTATTCGCTATTTCAACCATTTTAAACCTCACTAAAATTATTCTTCAGCAGCTCCTGTTAAAGAAAGTATTCCGTTAACAACTATACCAACAATAGCTGCAAGACCTAACCCTTGTAATGCAAAGTTTCCAGCTTGGAATACGGCGCCACCTAAACCTGTAACTAACATTAATGACATTGTTACTAAATTTTTTCCTTCAACCTTTACCTGGTTATTGATTAAAGTTTTTGCACCAATACTTGCAATCATACCGAATAATAATATTTCTATTCCACCCATTACAGGAACAGGTATTGATCTAACAATTGCACCAACTTTTGGAACCATAGCCATCAATATAGCAAAGAATGCAGCAATTCTCATAATCCATGGATTGAAAGCTTTTGTAAATGCTAATACACCAGTATTTTCACTGTATGTCGTATTTGCAGGTCCTCCGAGGAATCCGCCTAATGATGTAGCAAGCCCGTCACCCATTAATGTTCTATGCATTCCAGGATCTTCATAGAATTTTTTTCCAACAACAGCTGATATTGCAAAAACATCACCAAAATGTTCAACAGAAGGAGCTATAGCTACTGGGATTATTGCAGCAGCAGCATACCATGAAAATTTTGGTAAGAAAACTTCTGGAAATCCTACCCAGCTAGCAGTTCCAACTTCTGCAAAAGTTACATTTCCAGTAATAGCTGCAACTATATATCCAACAACGATTCCCCAAATAACAGGAACCAACCTACTAAATCCTCTTGTATATAATCTGACTATGATAGCTGTAAATAATGATACTAATGCTATCCACCAATTACCACTTGCCATATTTATAGCAACAGGACTTAAGATTAAACCAATTAAAATAATCATTGTTCCTGATATTACAGGTGGGAATAGCTTTTCGAAACGTCTAATACCGATCAGTTTTATAAGCCAACCGAAACCAAATTTAACTAATCCAGCTAAAAAGATACCTCCAGTAGCATATGCGAGATATGGACGTAAATCCACCCCAGCGTTTACAGCGTCATTTATGTTTCCGTAATCTAATCCAGCTTCTTTCATATAATACATAGTAACTGCAATAATTGGAGCAATATAAGCAAAACTTGAACCTAAAAATACAGGAACTTTCCATTTTGTAATCCAATGGAATAATAATGTTCCAAGCCCAGCTGTAAGTAATGCAACATTAACGGGAATTCCTGTTAAATAAGGAACCAAAACTGTTGCGCCAAACATAGTAAAGGTGTGTTGTAATCCTAATAAAATCAATCCCCCAGTGCTCATACCCGCACTTCTGTCCTCTTGTGGAACAACATTCAAATATTCGCTTTCGCTCATGTTTCTCCCCTCCTAAAAAAGATTTGGATAGACATTATTTATTTTTATTTTCAATAGCATTAAGGATTTTATCTGCACTTAAAGGTAATTCATGGATATTAACACCAATAGCATCATAAATTGCAGCAGCAATTGCTGGAGGTATGGAAATCATAGGATGTTCTCCAACACCTTTTGCGCCAAATGGTGAAGATTCTTCAAATGTTTGAACAAAATCATATTTTATTTCTTCAGGTATATCGGCGATTGTAGGTATTTTGTAATCAGTAAATGAAATTGTTAAAGGATAACCTTTATCATTGTATTTAACTCCTTCAAATAATGCAGGTCCCATACCTTGAATCATTCCACCAACAACTTGTCCTCCCGCGGTAATAGGGTTAATAATTGTTCCAGCATCAAAAACACCTACTAATTGAAGCATTTTAAGTTCGCCAGTATCTAAATCAATTTCTACTTCAGCAGCTTCTGCGCCAAAAGTCCATTCTGCAGCGGCATTACCCTGTCCGGTTTCTAAATCGAGATTTGTTAACATTTCAGGTACAAAACTACCCCTTCCAATTACAGGACCACCAATAGCATGACCATCAGGATAAGTATACCCCATCACAACATCCTTTAACAATAGATATTTTTCAGGTCTATATTTAACGTATACTCTATCATCTTCAACTTCTAAATTATGTGGTGCAACACCTAATACTTTAGATGCTATATCTTTTATTTGATTTAAAGCATCTTCAGCCGCTCTATACAATGCATTTCCTACTGTCCATAAGGCTCTTGAAGCCACAGTTTGCCATTCATATGGATTAACATCTGTATCAACAGGCATTACGAAGTGTATTTTATCAGGTGAAATGTGTAAAGCATCTGCTGCCATTTGAGTAACTGCAGTGTTGAAACCTTGACCAATTTCTTGAATACTTGCCTGTAATGTAACAGTAGCATCTTCGTGGAATTTTATTATTACTGCAGAACCAGCATTTGTAGGCATAGCTGGTGCTTTTACCAATCCAGCAATACCTTTTCCTCTAACCTTTCTTGGATTTTCAGGTTGCTTTGACTTTTTATCGTATTCTATTAACTCAGCAGCTTTTTTGAAACATGCTTCCATATCTCCTGTGTCATGATGTATAGTCTGGCCCATTGAATTAGTTAATCCTGGTTTTAATACATTTTTGATCCTTAATTCTAATGGATCCATTCCTAATTTTTGAGCAACTTCATCTAAATTCCTTTCTGTTGCCCAGTGCAACTCACCATGTCCAAACCCTCTAAAAGCACCACCGAGGAAATGATTTGTATATACACCATATGAATCTGTTTTTAAGTTAGGAACGTAATAACCACCTGGTAATGTATAACCTGCAGCTCTAACAACATTAGTACCATATTCTGCATATGCTCCACCATCAAAAATTAATTTTGCTTCCATAGCAACAATTTTCCCATCTTTTGTAACACCGGTTTTTATATAAGCAAACATTCCCTGTCTAACAACTGAAGAAATGTCCTCTTCTCTTGTGTATACTAATTTTATATGTCTTCCTTTTACTTTTTCAGATAAAGCAATCACTATACCTTCCATATTTATACCAGCCTTACCGCCAAAACCACCACCAACATATGGAGCAACTACTCTAACCTTATGTCTTGGGATTTTAAAGGCAACAGCAATTAAGTTTCTTAATGTAAATGGTGATTGAGCACTTGACCATACAGTTAATTTTTCATTATAATCCCAGAAGGAAATTGCAGCATGTGGTTCAAGTGGTGCATGGTACATTTGTGGAAGACTATATTCGCCTTCAACTATGACATCGGCTTCTTTAAAACCTTTTTCAACATCGCCTTTTATTGTTTTATGATGATGAAATACATTTTTTTCTGGTTCTATATTATATATAGGTAATCTGTCATAATTAGCTAAATCTGGATGAATTAAAACTTCACCTTTCATAGATTCTCTTGGATCCTGGACAGTTGGTAATTCTTCATATTCTACTTCTATTAGTTCAACAGCTCTTCTTGCAATTTCCAATGAATCTGCAGCAACGGCTGCAACAGGTTCTCCAACATACCTTACCCTATCTGGCGTTATAATAGGTCTATCTACTAAATATATACCCTGTCTATATGGAACATCCTTTCCTGTTACTATAGCTCTTACACCAGGAAGAGATTCAGCCTTTGAAGTATCTATGTTTTTAATTATTCCATGAGGAATAGGACTTCTTTTAACTGCTGCATAAAGCATATTTGGGAAAAACATATCAGTTACATATTTAGCATTACCGGTAACTTTTTCGACACCGTCTACTCTGTTCATAGGCTTTCCAACATGTTCAAATTTTATAGGTGGTTGAAATTTATATTTCATTATTCTGCACCTCCCATTTTCTGGGCAGCTAATTTTACTGCATCTAAAATAACTGTATAACCAGTACATCTACATAGGTTTCCTGCTAATCTTTCAACAACAACTTCCTTTGTGGGGTTTGGAACTTTTTCAAGCATGGCTTTTGTTGACATTATAAAACCTGGAGTACAATATCCACATTGAAAGGCATTTGCTTCTACAAAAGCTTCCTGGATAGGGTGTAATTTATTATCTTTAGCTAGTCCTTCAACAGTTTCTATTACAGCACCATCAGCTTCAGGAGCAAGTACTAAACATGAATTCACAGGTCTTCCGTTATATATAACAGTACATGCGCCGCACTCCCCGTTTCCACAGCCTTCTTTTGCACCAGTTAAATATAGTTTTTCTCTCAATACGTCCAGGAGGGTTTCATTTGGTTTTACTTCAACCTCTACGCTTTCATTATTAACAGTAAAAGTTATTTTCATTATAATCCCTCCTTTATCATTTTCATTTCTCTTAATAATTTAATAGGTAATATTTTAGCCATTCTTTTCCTGTATTCTGCAGTTCCTCTTGCGTCTGTGATTGGATTTACACTATCTTGGATTATTTGAGCAAATTCTTCTACATTTTCAGGAGTTAATTCTTTATCTTTTATAAATTCTTCAGCTTTGAATACTCTTACAGGTGTTGGTGCTACTGAAGCTAAAGCAACTCTAATATCTCTCTTTCCTTCTGGATCAATTACAGTTAAAGCTACACCTATAGTTGAAAGATCCACAGCCTTAATTCTTGAGACTTTATAGTATCTACCTATACTATCGCCTTCGTATGGAATGAATATAGATTTAACTATTTCGCCTTTTTCTAATACAGTTTTACCAGGACCTTTAAAGAAATTTTTTAATTCAACAGTTCTTCCGCCTTTAGAAGATACAATGTTTACTTTTGCATTATATGTAAGCAATGCAGGAGCAGTATCTGAAGCAGGTGAAGCATTACAAATATTTCCAACTACAGTAGCTCTATTTCTTGTTTGATATCCACCTACAACTCTAATACCTTGATATAATGTAGGAAAATATTCTTTGATATAGCCGAATTCTTCTGCTAAAACATTTAATTTTAAACCAGCACCAAAGACTAAACCTTCTTCTTTTGAAAAGTCAACATGAAATAATTCATCAATACCTTTTAGATCAACTACTAATTTTGGTTTGATTCTATCCGCTCTCATTTTTACAATTAAATCGGTTCCCCCAAGTATTGGGAAGGAATTTTCTTCCTGTAACGCTTCTAAAGCTTCATCTAGCGTTTTGGGTTTAACGTAATCGTAGTTGAAAGTAATCATAATTCCCCTCCTTTTAAAATAAAATCAAAAAAACTTTATGCAAGTTTTTTTGAGTATAATTATTTAGTTGTTATAGTTATATTATATGCTTATTTTCCAAATATTACAAGTAACATAACGTCAAGGAATATTTAAACTATGAACAATAATTAAGTATAATTATATTTAATTAACCGTAATCTTTGCTTAAAAATAAAAATAAGTCTCCGTTTATAACGGAGACTTATCCAATTCTTCAAGGAATTTGAAATCAACAGGTACAACTTGAGAGACTCCATATCGCATTGTAATACCGTGAAATATTTCGCCAATTTCCATCATTAATTTATTGTGTGTAATGATTATAAATTGTGTTTTTTCTATATTATTTTTTATTAATTTTGCCAGTTTTCCAGCATTAATATCATCAAGCGGAGCATCTATTTCATCTAATAAATAAAAAGGACTTGGATTTACATTCATTAAAGCAAATAAGAATGCGGAAGTTATCAAAGCTTTTTCTCCACCTGAAAAAAGTTGTAATTTTTGAAAATTTCTACCAGGTTTTTTTACAGAAATTTCAACACCTTTTTCAAATGCTTTTCCATCCCCAATCATTTTTAATATTCCATCGCCACCAACAAATAATTCTTTTATATAGAACCCAAATTTTTCATTTACCAGCTTAAAGGTGTTTAAATATTTTTCTTCTGCTTCGTTATCAATTTTTTCTATACCTTCTTGAAGTGTTTTTATTGATTGAAGAATATCCTCTTTTTGTTTTTTTCTATCATCTAATTCTTTTTTTACCATTTCATATTCATCTAATACAGCCAAATCAACGCTACCAATATGTTTTAAAGTTCTTTTTATATCTTCTATTCTTCTTTCTAGAGCTAAGATTTCCTGTTCGTTTAACTCTTCATATAAAAAGTTTTCTTTATCAATGCCAATATTTTTAGCTTTTTCAATTAAAAAAACCTTTTCATGATTTAGATTTTGTATTTCAAGGTCTAATTCATGTGAAAGATTTTTTAATTCATCGATTTTGTCTTTTAGTTCATTTTTTTTCATTTCTAATCTTTCAAGTTCGTCAAATTTTTCCGATTTTCCTTCTCTGCTCATTCTCATCATTTTAAAAGCATCTTCTATTTCTGTGTTCATATTTTTTATTTCTTTTTCATATTCAATGAGGTCATCTTTTTTTCTATTGATACTTGATTTTAATTCTTTTAATAATGTATTTATTGATTCTATTGTGTTTTCTATGGTTTTTATATCATTTTTTATTTTAGAATATTCTGTTTTGTAATTATTAATTTTTTCTGTAATTGAATTTTTATAAAGATTTAATTCATCTAATTTTGCAATTTTTAAACGCAATTCATTATGGGTTGATTTGTTAATTTTTTCTATTTCTGAAACATTTTTTTCCAGTAAAATAATTTTTTCTTTGTTTTCTTCAATTTCATTGTTTATGTTTTTTAATTCAAAATGTATTTCTTCTTCTCTTATTTTATATGAATCTATTCTTTTAATAATTTCATTATAGCGTTTTTTAGCCGAATCGTAATTGTTTTTAAAATCTTTATATGAGTTAGATCCATTTAATCTGTTGTATTTTATCTCATTTAGCTTGTCTTCTAACTTTCTCAACTCTAATGAGTTTTTTTTGTATTCATATTCTAATTTTTTTAATAATTCTTCTTGAATTTTTATTTCGTTGTTTAGTTCATCTAAAGAATACTTTAATGTTTGCAATTCCCTTTTTCTTGTTAAGAGAAGTGTAGAGTTATTTCCTTTAGAAAATCCACCAGTTATTGCTCCAGAGGTATTTATTATTTCTCCATCTGTAGTAGATATGGTTAAGGATATATTTTTATATCTATTTTTAATAGTTAATGCAGTGTTTAAAGAATCTACAACAATCGCATTTCCAAAAACATATTGAATTGCATTTTTAAACTCATTTTTATAGTTAATTAAATCTATGATATATCCATAAAATCCCGGTTCTGTCTCTAATTCTTTGAATTTCCTGATTTTGGGGTTGATTAAATCTAATGGTAAAAATGTAACTCTTCCAGCTTTTTCAGCCTTTAGATAATTTATATAGGATGAAATGTGTTTTGAGTCTTTTACAACAATATTTTGTAATCTATATCCTGCAACCATTGTTATAGCAGTTTCTAATTCTTCAGGAACCTCTATTAAATTTAATACCACATCTATTAAATTTTCATCTTTGTGAAAAGCTTCAAATAGCTTTTTTATAGCGAAAGAAAAGCCTTCATATTCAGTTATTTGTAATGATAGGTTTTGGATTTTTCTTTCGGTTAAATCTTTATCATGTTTTAATTTTTGTAAATAGTTATATGCATTAGCTAATTGTGTATGTTGCTCATCTACTATTTTTTTCTTATCAAAAATTTCGTTATTCAATTTTTCTTCTTTTTTATTAATAGAGTTTAATTCTGATTCTAATTTTATTAATTCATTTTCCAATCTATCAATGGTTTTCTCTAACGTTTCTTTTTCAGTTGTTAAGAATTTTAATCTTTCTTCTTTATCTGCTAATTCGTTAATTAACTTATTTTTGCTGTTTTCCAACTCTTTTAGAAGATTATTTGTTTTTTTAATATCTTCTTTTAGTTCGGTTAATTTGTTTATTTCTTCAGAAATAGAACTTTCAATTTTTCTTTTTTCATTTTCAACGATTTTTATTTCTTCAATATATTTTTCATTTTCACTTTCATATTTATTAAGTAAATCTTTCACTTCTTCATGCCTTTTTGTGTTCTTTTGAAGATCTTCTTCGAATTTTTTTCTCTCCCAATCCTTTTCTACTATTTTTGAATTCAAATCGTTTATTTCTTTTTCGAGTATGATTTTCATTTCTTCATAGGATTTTAATCGTTGTCTGAAATTTTCAATTTTTTCACCATATATGGATAATTGTTCTTCTTTTTCTTCAATTTCTTTTTTTAATTCTTTATATAAGCGTTCAACCTCAAAACTTTTAGATAAGTAAGATTTAATTTTATCTTTGTTTTCTTGAATAGCTGTTTCAATGTTTTTTATTTTTTTATCAATATCAAGGCTTTTAGCACCAAAGTATTTAATTCCAATGGTTTTCAATTCGTTATTATATTCCATATATTTTCTTGCTCTTGATGCACGGTTTGACAAGGATCTAACCCTTTTTTCAACTTCGTATAGTACGTCATTTAGTCGATCTAAATTCTCTTTTGTTTGATTAAGCATTTTTAAAGCAATTTCTTTTTTTTCTAGGTATGTTTTAATTCCTGCAGCATCTTCGATGATAATTCTTAATTGATCTGATGAGGCGGATACCAATTCTCTTACCTGATCCTGTGATATAATTGAATAAAAGGATTTTCCAACACCTGCACCACCTATTACATCATATATATCTTTTAATCGTGCATTTTTATTATCGATTTTATATTGAATTTTTCCATCAGCAGAAAGAGTTTTACCAATAGTTCTGATTTTACCATTATCATCTTTAATTTTTATATATACCTCGGCTTTTTTTGCAGGTGGGAATTTTTCTGAACCGCCAAATATAACGTCGTATTTTTCAGAAATTCTTATTTGTTTTGATGATTGTTCTCCTAATAACCATCGTAATGCGTCTACTATATTCGATTTTCCTGAACCATTTGGTCCGACTATACTAACAATATTTGCATTTAGATTTAATGTAGTATTTTTAGCAAAACTTTTAAAGCCTTTAATTCTCATTTCTAATAGATTCAAAGTTACAACCCCCTTATTCTTTTCTATTATATCATATTTATACTTTTTGGACACTATAATTTCATATTTATAATTTACAATATAGATGTATAATATTTAGTAAAATAAAAAATTTAATAATATTGACTATCTGGAGGGATAAATATGGAAAGATTAGAATTTTTTACAATTACTGGTGAGGATGGCAATGAATATAATTTCATGTTTGTTGAAGAATTAAAGATTAAAGGGAAAAAGTATTGGATATGTTACGAAGCTTTTAAAGAAGAAGACAGTGAGGATATTATTTTAGGAGATACTGTAGCCTTTAAGGTAAACGAAGAAAAAGGAGAGTTATTCTTAGATGCTGTAGAAGAAGATGAAGAATTGGAAAAAGTGGAAGAAGAATGGAAAAAGATTATGGATAAAGTGGATATAGATGAAAATGAAGAATTTGTCATGATTGATTCTGAAGATGATATTATAAAAGAAAATGGAAAAGAAGAAAAATAATTTTGTCGGGAGGTGGAGGATTTAAAAACGGAAAAATTATTTAATATAAAATATTTAATAGAAAAATTTGATAAACCAATTTTTGAGAAAAATATTAAATTATTAAAAGAAAATAATATACAACCACAATTAATCTGTATTCTTACATCAAAGGATGCAGGTAGTGTTTCGTATGCTAAAGGTATAAAAGGTATTTGTAAAAAATATGGAATAAATTTTATTCTTGATAAAGCATTTAACAAAGAGTTATTAGAAGAAAAAATAAAGTATTATAATAATGACAAAAGTACACACGGAATAATTGTTATGTATCCAACACCATTTGATATTAAAGATACATATTTTATGAATCTTGTATCAATAGAGAAAGATGTGGAAGGTTTAAATCATGAGTATATGGGATATTTGGTTCAACATGAATTTTACAGCGATAATGAAAATTTACGAAAATTGATTATTCCCCCAACAGCAAAAGGAATATTATATGTTTTGAAAAGAAATTATATACTCTATGAAAATTATTTTAAAGATAATGGCAAATATCCTTCTAATTTAAAAGAAAACCCTTTTAAATTAGAAGGAAAAAAAATTGTGGTAATTAATGATTCTTTGGCAGTGGGAAGATCTTTAGCTTTAATGATGTTAAATGAAAATGCTAGTGTTAGGGTATGTCAGAAATATACAGATTATGATGACATAATGAAATTCGTGTCTATTTCCGATATTATTATCTCAGCAGTTCCATCAGAAAAATTTAAAATTCCTACAAAATATATACCAGAAAATTCAATAGTATTTGATATAGCTTTCGAGGGGAATTTTGAATATCCAGATGTGTTTGATAAAGTATATAGAATTTCACCAAAGTGGAATCTTGTGGAAAAAGGAAATAGAATAAATGACATGACATTACATAAATTAATATCTAATTTATTTTATTTAGTAAATAGAAGATTGGGAGATAATGCATTAATTGAATTAAAAAAATTTGAAAGAAATATATTTGTTGGAAGGTGAGGGTGTAGATGAGAAAAATATACACATCTTTATTTTTAATAATATTCGCCTTAAATATTTTCGGTGTAGATTTTTCATTGAGAATTGATGAGAATATAAACAGTATAAAGCCATATCAAGGATTTACCTTTAAAGTCACACATACTTTTAAAGGGTTCAACTTTTTAGCTGAATTAAATGCTTATAATGATGATAAATATAATTTAAGCGGGTTAGAAAATGCTTTTTATGAAGGATATTATTTCTATATGAAAAATGGTGGAGTTTCTATTGATTTTGACAATTATAAATTAAGATTTGGACGATTGCAACATTATGATATTGTAGATTCACCATATTCATTGTACATTTCCTCTAAAGGATTATCATCTGTTATTATAGATTTCAATTATGAAGATGAATCGTTTTTTTATGAAACAAGATATATTGAATTAAACAGGCAGTCTCAACTGGGTTATAAAGATAGAGGAGCAAACTTTAAAACATATGGATTAAAAATTGGGAACTTTAGATTTGCATATGAAGAGTCAGCCGTTTATGTAAATACAGCATTTGACATAGAGTATTTTCTAAATGTAATACCTAATTTTTTTGTTCAATATGTAAATATTTCAAGTGGAAAACCATGGTATCATGGATATAACGCAAATTCAATAATGGGATTTATGCTCGATTATAAAGATGAAGGACATTACTATTATGCACAAATATTAGTTGATGATATAAATGCAAATAGGATTTTAAATCCAGATGCGTATCAAAATCCTGATAAAGTAGCCTGGAGTGTTGGAGGTAAAATAAATATGAAGTATGGTGCATTTGGTTTATACAATGCAGGAGCTACAAAATATACTTTTCAACCATCTGGCGATGGAACAAATAGATATTATGGATATACATATTATCCAAATGTTGATATTAATGATAAAACAATACCTAATGAAGAAAATTACATAGGATATTATAATGGCGAAAACAACATAGCATTTATGACAACATATGAAAATAATATTAAAAATACGAATATCAGAGGAAGTTTTGAATATGTTATTTCCGGGAGCAAGTCACCAGCAAATCCATGGGGCGAATATGCAACATGGACAGAGGGAGGACAAGGCACGCATTTTTTAGATGATGAAATATTGGAACATAAATATGATTTTAATTTAAAAGTTGATTATACTTTTTATGGATTAAAAATATTTAATGGTATGAATTTGAGATATACGAAAAACAAATTAGAACTCGTTGATACAGCAGCAAGTGATAATTACGATATGAAAATGTTTAAACCATCAAATAAGGATGAATTTTATTATAACTTTAATATTGGGGTGGAATATAGATTTTAAGTATGTAGGTGAGAAAAATGAAAGATATTAGATGGATTCAAAGATTTCAAAATTAAAAAAAAGCTTTTAATCAATTAAGCAATGCAGTTGAGCTTTCGAAAGAAAGAGAACTTTCTATATTGGAAAAGCAAGGATTAATTCAAAGTTTTGAATATACACATGAATTAGCCTGGAAAACCTTGAAAGATTTTTTTGAGAATAAAGGAAACTTTAATATATATGGTTCAAGAGATGCAATAAGAGAAGCTTTTAAAAATGGGATTATAATTAATGGGGATATATGGATGAAAATGATATTAAGTAGAAACTTAACGAGCCATACATATGACGAAAGTACAGCAGATGAAATAGTTGATTTAATCATTAATTTTTATTATGACGAATTTAAAAAATTAATTCAAAAATTAGAAAGTTTAAAAAGGAATGAGGATTAATGAAATTTGGGTTAAAGGAAGAGCTTTTGGACAATCTTATTAAAATATTTTCCAACAACAAAAAAATAAAAAGGGTTATTTTATTTGGTTCAAGAGCAAAGGGGAATTTTAAAAATGGATCTGATATAGATATAGCATTGTATGGAGAGGATCTAAATATAAATGATATTATTTCAATTCAGGTTGAAATTGAAAAACTTGAAATTCCATATGGAATAGATTTAATAATTTATAATAAAATAGATAACAAAGAATTAAAAGAGCATATAGATAGAGTCGGGAAGTTTTTATATAAAAGAGATTGATTTAATTTTCATAAATAAAATATGGCCGTGAACCACGGCCATATTTTATAATTATTCTTTATTTAATTTAGCAAAATACAGAAGTTCAGCTTCTATAAATCCATCTAAATCACCATCTAGTACAGCATCAGCATTAGACGATTCGTAACTTGTTCTGTGATCTTTAACCATTTTATATGGATATAATACATAAGATCTAATTTGATTTCCCCAAGATATATCTTTCATATCACCCATTAACTTTAATTTTTCTTCCATTTTCTTTTTCATTTCAAGTTCAAAAAGTCTGGCTTTTAATATTTGCATTGCTGTAGCTTTATTTTGATGTTGAGATCGTTCATTTTGGCAGGCGACCACAATACCTGTAGGTAAATGAGTTATTCTAACTGCTGAATCTGTTTTATTAACGTGTTGCCCTCCGGCTCCGCCAGCTCTATATGTATCTATTTTTAAATCATCAGGTCTTATTTCTATATCGATATCTTCATCTAATTCTGGGGTTACTGAAACGGATGCAAAGGAAGTGTGTCTCCTATTTGCGGCATCAAAAGGAGAAACTCTAACTAATCTATGAACACCAGATTCGTATTTTAATTTTCCATATGCAAATGAACCATTTATTTTTATTGTAACGCTTTTTATTCCAGCTTCATCACCAGGCAAATAATCTATGATTTCTATTTTATATGAATTTTTTTCTGCCCATCTTGTATACATTCTTAATAACATATCTGCCCAATCGTGAGATTCTGTTCCGCCAGCACCAGGGTGTATAGTTAAAAATACATTGTTTGAATCATATTTTCCTGATAATAACATTGCTAGTTCGAATTCTTTTACTTTTTTTTCTATTTTATGTAATATTTCTAGAGCTTGATCATCCATAGTAGGATCTTCTTCGCTGAATTCTATGGCTACTTCAAGATCTTCAAATAAACCTTGAAGATTTATAAATTCTTCCTTTTCATGTTTTAAATGTTGTAATTCACGAGAAATTTTTTCAGCTCTTTTTTGATCATTCCAGAATTCAGGGTTAGTCATTTCATTTTCCAGTTTATTTATCCGTTTATTTGTTTTTTCTATATCAAAAAGACTTCTAAGGTTTTTAAATTTTTCTTTTAGTTCATCTATTTTTACTTTTATTTCATAGTCAAGCATTTTTTCACCTCTTTATTTTGATTCTTTTATGTGTTTTCTTTTTTTCTTTTCTTTTTTCAGCTCTATTAATTACACTTCCGTCATTATGAACGAAATTTAATTGATGAATCTTTTTCTTTGTTTCTTCTTCTTCTTTTGATGTATCAACTTTTATTATTCTCAATAGATAAGAAACAGTATCATCATAAATGTTATTTATTAATTCTTCAAATAGAATATAAGATTCTTTTTTGAATTCCATTGCAGGATCTTTTTGTCCATATGCTCTCAAACTAACAGCTTCCTTTAAATGTTCAATAGCTTCAAGATGTTTTCTCCATCTTTCATCAATAATTCTAAGCATTATAAATTTGGATATTCTCTGAAACTCTTCACCAAATTCACTTTTTTTAGAATGATATTTATCCCATAATAATTTAAATACTTTATCTTTGCATTCTTCAACATTGTCAAAATCGATTTTTTCAATTATTCCAAAAGCAAGTAATTTTTTACTTAATTCTTCTTTATCTACTAATTCTTCTTCGTTTATAGAAGATTCAACTAATCTGTCAACGACATCTTCAAAAATTTCTCTTAAATGTTCATCATAATCCGTTTGGCTTAAAATCCAATCCCTGTGACTATAAATAGATGATCTTTGATAATCCATAATGGAATCTAGTTCAAATAATCTTTTTCTTATGGAGAAATGGATACCTTCAACTCTTTTTTGAGCATCTCTTATTATTTTACTTAATAAGGCATGTTCAATGGGCTGATCATCTTCAATTTTTAATGTATTCATTATATTCTTTAATTTATCTCCACCAAACAATCTTAAGAGATCATCTTCAAATGAAAGGAAAAATCTTGATTCTCCAGGATCTCCCTGTCTTCCTGAACGACCTATTAATTGATTATCGATTCTTCTACTTTCATGTCTTTCCGTGCCTATAACATAAAGTCCGCCTAATTCAACAACGCCTTCTCCTAGTTTGATATCTGTACCTCTTCCAGCCATATTAGTTGCTATTGTTATCATACCTTTTTGTCCTGCTTGTGCAATAATTTCAGCTTCTTTTTCATGGTATTTCGCATTTAATACATTATGAGGTATTTTCTCTTTTTTTAACATATGACTTAATAATTCACTGGTTTCTATAGAAGTAGTACCAACTAACATAGGTTGCCCATTTTTATATCTTTCTTTTATTTCTTTAACAACAGCAGTCCATTTTTCTTTTTGAGTTTTATATATTAAGTCATTTTTATCTTTTCTAATTACAGGTTTATTTGTTGGGATTACAACAACCTCACAGTTATATATTTGTTTGAATTCATCTTCTTCAGTTTTAGCGGTTCCAGTCATTCCGGCCAATTTTTCATACATTCTGAAATAATTCTGGAATGTTATAGTTGCATATGTTAAGGATTCTTCCTTTACTTTAACGCCTTCTTTTGCTTCAATAGCTTGGTGTAAACCCTCTGAGTATCTTCTTCCATGCATTAATCTTCCTGTAAATTCATCTACAATAATAATTTCACCGTCTTGAATTATATAATCTTTATCTTTTTTAAAGTAATGTAAAGCCTTTAAAGCATTTAAAGTGTGGAATAAAAAGTGAATATTTTTTGGATCATATAGATTTTCTATTCCTAACATTTTTTCAAGCTTTGCAATACCTTCATCTGTAAGAATTACAGCTTTACTTTTTTCGTCCAATGTAAAGTCATCGTCTTTTTTCAACTTTCTTGCTATTGTTGCAAATTTTGTATATAAATGTGATGGTGTATCGGATGGACCTGAAATTATTAAAGGTGTTCTGGCTTCGTCAATTAAAATACTATCAGCTTCATCAACTATAGTATAATAATGACCTCTTTGTACTTTATCATTTAAATCATATACAAGATTATCTCTTAAATAATCAAATCCAAACTCATTTGCAGTTCCATAGGTTATATCACACCTATAAGCTTTTTTTCTATCTTCATTTTCCATTCCAGCTTGAATAAAGCCTACACTTAATCCTAAAAATTCATAGACAGGACCCATCCATTGAGCATCTCTTTTGGCGAGATAATCATTGTGTGTTGCCAAGTGAACTCCTTTTCCAGTCAAGGCATTTAGGTATACAGGTAATGTTGCAACCAGTGTTTTACCTTCACCAGTTTTCATTTCTGCAATATTTCCTTCATGCAAGGCAATTCCACCCATTAATTGAACGTCAAAATGTCTCATTTTTAAAACTCTTTTTGCAGTTTCTCTAACTACAGCAAAAGCATCTACTAATAGGTCATCTAAAACTTCTCCATTTTCAAGTCTTTTTTTAAATTCGGTGGTTTTTGATTTTAATTGGTCATCACTTAACTTTTCCATTTCCGGTTCTAAAGCATTTATTTTATCAACCACTTTTTTATATTTGTTCAAGGTTCTTTTGTTCTTATCAAAAATTTTTGCTAATATGCTCATTTAAACACCTACCTTAATATTATTTTTTCAATAAATTTGTTATTATCAGAAGCATTTATTATTATAAATTCACCCGGGACAGAATTACCAATAAATTCTTCAAAAAAAGAGTTTATATTTGAATACCATATATACAATATATTCTTTGGTAAATCATTTGAATAAAAGATTTTCAGATTAGAAAATTTTTTTGAATTTACTATTAAATATTTCATTAATGTTGGAGATATGGACGATATTATCATGTTATTTTCATTAACATATAAATATACCGGAGCCCCAATCTTGTCATAATATATAGAATAATAATAGTAATTTCCGAGAGTCTTTTTTTCTATTCCCCATACTTTAATTTTTTCATCTATTTTTTCCAGATTAACAATACCCGGAATAATAATAGAGATACCATCACCTTTTCTGGAAAAATATTCACTCAAATAAATACTACCATCGCTTTTTATTGAATTTAAAATTAAATTTAAAGCGTTATTTGAGTAACTATCTCGAGGTATAAAAACTTTAGAGACAATATTATAGATTTCGGAATGTGAATTTAGGTTCAAAAATATTAAAGAATCCCCAAAAATTTTATAGCCTTCGTTAAATTTTGAATTGTTTATTATTTTTAATGAACTTTCTATATCAAAAATAATTTCTTTATTTACATAATTTATCTTTACTTCACCTGAAATATTATCAGAGTATTTTGACATATATTTTTTTTGAAATGATTCTAATAAGTAATTGAATTTTTGCTTTTTAAAAGATATGTATATATTATCTTTAATATTTAATTTTAGAGAATTAAAATCGTCCAGTAACTTAAATATTTTTTCTATAGATATATTTTTATTATATAATAAAATATGGCCACCAATTGAGTATAATTTTAGGTTTAAATTTTTTATTATATATTCTCCATTAATATATTCTACATCATAACTAAAAAGATTTTTTATCAAATTAATTAATTTTTCTTGATTATTGTAATCTGTTATTATATAACCATTAAAATTCCCTAGAAATTTAATTATATTTTGGATTGGATTCGTCCAAAAAAAGTCTTCAATATTAAAAGAATCGTTAGAAATTAAGAGAAAATTTGATGAAATAAATTTTTTTACATCTTTAATTTCTTCTTCAGTTAAATTTTTTAATAGATATTCATATAAAGATTCTTGACCAGCACCTTCTTTAGAATATAAATAACGAAAAAAGGATACATTAGTATATAGCTTTTGATAAAAAGAATTTGGATTGTTAAAATATAAAAAAAAGTCAAAATTATTCAATAAATTATATGAGAAAATAAAAGTTTGAAGTATTAAGAAAAAAAGTATTATTGATTTTTTCATATAAACACCTCTCAAATTTCAATTTTTATGCTATAATAATTATAACAGAAAAATATTTTTATGGGGTTTTTAAGTTAAAATTTTAATTACATTTAGGGGGACTTTATGGACAAAAAAATAAGGAGTATATTATCACCATATGAAAAGTATATATTAAATACAAGAATTGATGAAGGATTTTTCTTTTTGTTTGAAAGTTTGAATAGATTTATAGATTCAATAGAAATGTATATATACATTTCAGAAAATCCAGCATTTGTTTTAGACAATATATATAGAATTATAAGTCTTTCAGGTAAATGTAAAATTTTAAATATAAAAAATGTTACTATAATCCGAAATCCGAAAAATCAAAAAGTTGTTTTTGTTTTTAAAGAAAAAAAATTAACTTTGAATTATGATATTTTATTACAATCAAATATTGAAATACTGCATTACATTCTTTTAAATACGGATACAATATTATCTTTAGAAATGTTAGCAGCATTATTTAAAGGGAGTAAATTATCTCATATAATGTTGAACTCTAAAGATTTTTTAGAAGAAGCGATGAAAAAAGATACAGATATAGATAAACTAATATATATATATTTAACAATAATTACAGTAAAAGTCGGAGGGAATTTTAATAGAGCAATATTATTTCAAAAAAAAGGAGACACATATGAAGTTACAAGAGCATTTGGTTTTGTGAATGAGAAGGAAGCTCATGAAGTTTGGGAAGGACTGGAAGAAACGAATTATGATTTTAAAAAAATTATAAAGGATTATAAACCAAAAGAATATTTTTCTTCATTAGAAAAGAAAATTAAATATTTTAAATTAAGAGAAGATGAAATGAAGGATTATAAGTTATTTAAAGAATTTTTGGATTTAGGAATAGCAGTTCAAATTCCAGTTTCAATACTTCCACATAAATTAATACATGAAATTGATATATTAGGTGAATGTGCAATATGTCCTTTAAGGACTGAAAATAAAGATTTTGGATTTGTTTTAGTTGACAATAGATATAATCATCAGTCAATATCAAGAGAACAAATATATACTTTAGACTATTTTTCGAAACATATGGTTGTTTTATGGGAAAATAAGTTATTTATAGATGCGCTAAAATTTGAAGCAGAAAAAGATTTTTTAACAGGTTTTTATAATAGAAGAAGTTTAGATAAATATATTGAGTCTTTAACACTTTCTAGGAAAAATAATATAGGAATTGCAATGATTGACCTCGATGATTTTAAACAGATTAATGATACATATGGTCACGGCAAAGGAGATAAGGTAATAAAAGTTTTTTCAGATATAGTATTTAAGAATATAAGAAAAGAAGATAAAGCATTTAGATATGGTGGAGATGAATTTGTTTTGATTTTTGAAATGATTGATGAAGAAAATCTATTTGGAATATTAAATCGAATAAATTATTTATTTAAAAAAATTACAGGATTTTCCTTTTCTAGTGGAAGCACAATATGTAAGGATTCTTCAAATATATATGATTGTTTTAAAAAGGTTGATGAGTTACTATATGAAGTAAAAAGAACATCAAAAGGAAGAATAAATATAAAATAAAGAAAAACAATCCAGGTTTCATCAACCCAGATTGTTTTTTATTAAAATATCTATTAATCTTTCAAAGGATAAACCGTATGCTTTTGCAGATTGTGGTAAATCGCTTAGTTTCGTTAATCCTGGTATTGTATTTGCCTCAAGTATATAATATTTATTATCTTTAATAATTGCATCTATTCTTGCAAAATCTTTTAAACCTATAGTTTTAAATATTTTTTTAAAATCCATTATAATTTTATTTTCAAGTTTTTTGTTTATTTTTGCAGGCACTTCAAAGTCTGTCATGCCTTCAGTGTATTTTGCTTCAAAATCATAAAATTCTTTTTTTGGTTTTATTTCCAATATAGGAAGAACGATAATTTTTTTATTTATTTCTATTATACTCACAGAAATCTCTCTTCCGTTGATAAATTCTTGAATAATTATTTCCCCATATGTTTTTAATTCTTCATTCAAATGTTTTTTGTACTCATCCAAATTATGGCATATATGAATACCTAAACTTGATCCGCTTTTCCTTGGTTTTATTATTAGTGGAAACGAAAAAGGCGGATTTATATATTTTGTTGTTGAATAATATTTTGGGACATAAAAATTATCTTCAATATTCTTTATGAAAGTTAATTTATCAAAAGTATTTTTTGAAACTATAGAATTTGAACCAACATATTTAATATTTAATTCTTCTAATTTTTTTTGTAATGTACCATCTTCACCTTCAAATCCGTGAACAACATTAAAAACAAGATCTATTTTTTGATAAATTGCTAAGAATTTATCAAATTCATTTTTTAAATCATATTTTAAAACAGCATAATTTAGCTTTTTTAAAGCTTTTTCTACATTTTTTGCACTGAGTTTAGAGATTTCTCGCTCATTAGAATTGCCCCCGTATATTAAAGCGATATTATATTTCATCCAACTCACTCTCTTTATAAAAAGTTTTTTCTTCAGGGCAGTATAGCATTTCTTCTTTATTTTTCTTTTTATAAAATAATGGACCATTACATGAGGGACATCTATAATTAGATGGTTCATCCCAGAACATTTCTCCACAATCATTACATTTATAATATATTTTACCTTTTTTACTTTTTAATTTACCAACGGTATTTCCACATTTAGGACATTTTCCTCGTGCAGGTAATGGAGCGGTATATTTGCATTCTGGGTAGTTTGAACAGGCGATAAATTTTCCAAATCTTCCACTTTTTATAATCAAATCTCCTCCGCATTTAGGACATTTTTCTCCGGTTTTTTCTTCTTTACCTTTTTCAATTGAAGCAATTATTGTGTTTTCAGGGATATATACCATCTTATCAATAGTAACTCCTAAAACATCTTTTGGTAGTCCTTTATTTTCATCACATTTAGGACATTTTAAATATAACCCATATCTCCCAAATTGTAATTCCATATCAGCTTTACATTTTTCGCATTTTATATTGGATTTATAATAAAAATCTAAAGCTTTCTCTTTCATTTTTTTCTCTGTTTCTATTAAAAATTTTTCAAATTCACTATAAAAATCTTTTAAAACATCTTTCCAAAAAACTTCACCTGATTCTACTTTATCTAACTCTTCTTCCATTTTTGCGGTAAAGCTAATATCCACTATTTCTGGGAAATTTTTTTCTAACAGGTCTGAAACAACAAATCCAACTAATGTAGGTAAAAGATTATTTTTCTGTTTAATAACATACTTTCTATTCAATAATGTGGTGATAATTGTTGCATATGTAGAAGGTCTTCCAATTCCTTTTGATTCCATTTCTTTTACAAGTGATGCTTCTGTATATCTTGAAGGTGGTTTTGTTTCATCTTTTTCTGCATTTAATGTTATGGGCTTTAAGATTCCCTTTTCGGGTAATTCGTATTTTTTTTCTCCGAAAGATGCACTCCAAAATTTTTCAAATCCATCAAAAATACGTTTTTTTCCTGTAGCTTCAAAGATATACTTTTTTGAATTATCTGTAATTGTATATGTTTTTTCTAAATATTTTGATGGCGATGATTGAGATGCCATAAATCTGTTCCATATTAAAGTATATAGTTTTAATAAATCGCCAGAAATTAAAGATTTGGCTTTTTGTGGATCCATGTATACATCAGTTGGTCTAATAGCTTCATGAGCATCTTGGATTTTTTTCTTTGTTTTTTTAATTTTGAAATTTCCAATATATTCTTTTCCAAAATTTTCATTTAAATAATTTGTAGCTTTTTTTTGTGCTTCTTCTGAAATCCTTGTAGAATCTGTTCTCATATAAGTTATAAAAGCAGTAGGGCCATCTTTTGTTTCAACACCTTCATATAATTTTTGTGCTATTTGCATGGTTTTTTTAGAAGACCATCCATATTTGGATATAGCGCTTTGTTGTAATGTACTTGTTATAAAAGGTTGAGGGGGATTCTTTTTTGTTTCTTTTTCTATAACGTTTTCTATTGAATATGTTGTATTTTCTAAGTCTTTTAATATTTCATTTTTCTTTTTTTCTGTAATACTTTCTTTTTTAAATTTTTTTCCATTGATTTTGACTAAAGGTATTTCTTGTTCCATATATTTCAAAAAGATTTTATAAAATTCTTTTGGTTTAAATCTAAAAATTTCTCTTTCTCTATCAACTAAAATTTTTAATGCAGCTGATTGAACCCTTCCAGCACTTGTATTATAATTTTTTAATATACGCCATAGTATTGGACTAATTTTATACCCAACAATTCTATCCAATATTCTTCTGGCTAATTGTGCTCCAACTTTATTATCATCTATTTTTTTAGGAGAATTAATAGCTTCTAATATAGTATTTTTCGTAATTTCAGAGAAAATAATTCTATTTTTTTCATTTTCGTCTAAATTGAGTAAATGGCTAAGATGCCATGCAATAGCCTCACCTTCCCTATCCATATCAGGTGCAAGATATACTTTTTTTCCTTTTGTGACCTTTTTTAATTCAGAAACGACCTTTTCCTTTCCAGGCATTAATTCAAAGTCGGGATTAAATCCTTTTTCTATATCAACGCCAAATTTTTTTTGAGGTAGGTCTCTTATATGCCCTTTAGATGCAACAACAGTATAGTCAGCACCTAAATATTTTTCTATCGTTTTAGCTTTTGCTGGTGATTCAACTATTACAACATTTTTAGCTTTTTTTTGCATTATTTGTCCTCCATTTTTGTTATTTTAAATTTTCTTCCGAGATTTTTATGATAATCAGTCCATTTGAGATTATTGGATTCTTCTATATGATTTTTTACCTGTTCAACTTTTGAGCTTAGATTGTCCGCAAAATGAAGAATAAAAGCTTCAATTGTTTTAGGTACAATTGGGCTACCCCATTCTAATTCCCCATGGTGTGATGCAACCATATGCAAAATCTCATCTAATAATTCTTTTGGGAAATTATGTATTTTTTTTGCATATTCTGAAACCATGTGAATTCCAATTGCAATGTGCCCTATTAGTTCCCCGGCATCTGTTTTTTCTATACCGGACGGAGTTATCTTATATTCTTTAGTTTTACCAATATCATGAAGTAAAGCTCCAGCAATAAGAATATCTTTATTTACAATATTTATATAATTTTTAGCAATAGAGTCACATAGTTTTGCAACATCGATAGTATGCTCTAATAATCCATGTTTATATGCATGATGTACATTTATTGCAGCAGGAGCATGGGAAAATTCAGTATAAAATTTTTTATCTTTTATAAAAATGTATGTCAAGAGTTCTTTAATATATGGATTTTTTATAACTTCAATAAATGATTGTAATTCATCCTTTAATTGATGGATATTTTTAGAAGATGTTTTTATGAATTTTTCCTGGTTTATTTCATTTTCTTTTAATTTGTAGATTTCATAGTTTTTTTCTACATTTAATTGTAAGCGATTTTCAAAAACTACGATTTTTCCTTTTAGCCGAATAACATCACCAATATTAATATTTTTTGAATTTTCTCTTGCGTTGAACCAATCTATAGCTCTTAAAGTTCCAGTTTTATCGCTTATAGTGAAAAGTAAAAATTCTTTTCCATCTCTTGTAGTTTGCAATCTTTTACTTACAACCTTTCCTTCAATTTCTTTTGAATCATTTGGTTTTAATTCAGATATATAAGTTTCACTTAATAAATCATTTGTTAATTGACCTTTTTCTTTTAAAAGGTCGCCTAAATTCATACCATTATTATTCATTTTATGCCTCCTCTATATAAACGCGTGGAACTCTTTTTGTTATTTTTGACGTTATATCATAGTTTATAGTTCCAGCTAATTTGGCTAAATTTTCAGCATATAGCTGTTTTTCTTTTTGTTTTCCAATTAAAACAACTTCTTCACCCAATTTAATTTCTGGGATTTTAGTCGTTTCAACGACAAACTGATCCATACATACTCTTCCTATTATATTACATATTTCACCTTGGATTAAAACATAACCTTTATTTGAAAGTTGTCTGAAATATCCGTCTGCATATCCTACTGGGATAGTTGCAATAGGAATATCTTTATCAGCAAAAAAAGTTCTACCATAACTTACACTTTCGTTTTTCTTTAAAATACCGATTCTTGCAACGATGCTTTTCCAAGTTAATACAGGTTTTAAATTTTTTTCAATTTTTATATCTGAAGGTTGAAGACCATAAGTGGCTATGCCAGGTCTTACATAATCCAGAGAATATTCAGGAAAAAATAAAGAAGCTGCGGAATTTGATATGTGTTTTATGGGTATATTTATATTAGCGTTTTCTATATAATTTACAGCATTTATATAAAGTTCATATTGTTCTTTAACAAAATCATCCAGATTATCAGCAGTTGCAAAATGCGAGTATATCCCATGTATATTTAAATTATAATCTTTAATTATTTTAATCATTTTGTCTAAATCTTTGATATTTAATCCCATTCTGTTCATTCCTGTATTTATATTTATATGGAGTTTAATGTTTTTAATATCTTTCCCAAAATAATTTATTAATTCTTCTAACTGATCCAATGAACCAATAGTATATATAAAATTTTCAATATTTTCTTTTATATATTTTGGTGTAACATAATTAAATACCAGTGTTTCTATATTAACCCCATTTTTTTTTATTTCTATTCCTTCCCCTAAAAATGCAACAGCAATTAAATCTACTCCAAAATCGTAAGCAGCTTTTGATAATTGAATTGCACCATGGCCGTATCCATCAGCCTTCAAAACAGGAATTATATTTGATTTATTTCTATCTTTTATTAATTGAAGGTTGTGCAAATAGTTATTAATGTTTATTTCTACAAAAGTTTTTCTGTCAAACATAGGACACCCCCTGTTTAATTTAAAGCTATATAATAATAATAGATAAAGGTTAAAAAAAAGTTACAATATGCTGTAAAGAAAAAGTTTTGTATTTTAATTAGTATGTTCTTGACAATATTGACTTAATAATATACAATAAAATTACAAACAGATGTTTATTTATAGGAGGCGGGAATTAATGAGGGAAGAACTATGGGAGTGGAAATATCAAAAGCTTGGAGAAAAGGTTGTTGAGAGATTAAAGAGAAAAAAACATGATGCTTATCTTGTTAATAAAAAAACAGATGTTGTGCCATTGTTAAAAGATATTATGAAAGAGAATTCAATGGTTGCTGTTGGTGGAAGCCTGACGCTATCAGAATGTGGAGTATTGGATTTTTTGAGAAATGGAAATTTTAATTTTTTGGATAGATACAATGTTAAGTCAAAAGATGAGTTAGAAAATATATATTTTGAAATGTTTAAAGCAGATTATTTTTTGTGCAGCGCAAATGCAATAACAGAAGATGGAAAAATTGTTCAACTTGATGGTAATGGTACAAGAGTAGCTCCTATGATTTTTGGTCCGAAATATGTGATAATTATAGCAGGTATGAATAAAGTGGTTCCTGATTTGGAAAGCGCAAATAAAAGAATTGAAAATATATCACCTATGAATTCAAAGAGATTAAATTTTGATACACCATGTACTTATACAGGAAAATGTGATGATTGTAATTCCCCAGAGAGAATTTGTATTCACAGGGTTATAGTGGAAAGTGGTGTTCGACATCCTGGGAGATTTAAAATAATTTTAGTAAAAGAGGATTTAGGATTATAACTGATTATCTTTATGTTAGAATATATATTTGAAGATATTTTAAAAAAACGTAACAAAAAGTAAATAATTAAAGATTATAATTATTTCGCACACGAAATATTCGTGTGCGAAATAATTTTTTAAGATGATGAATTCGAGTAAAAATATTCTTATGTAAAAATATTCTTATAAAGAGGTGGTTCAATTGAATAAAAGTTTTGAGATTATTGTTTTAATAAAAGAGATAAAAGAAAATTTCAAAAAATTTATGTCAGAACATTTTAACAATATGCAATTTACGCATTCTCAATGGATGTTATTGGGAGTTTTAATGAAGAATGGAAACATGAAAATTAGCGATTTAAGTAAAAAAATGGGATTATCTAATAGTACAGTTTCAGGAATTATAGATAGGTTGGAAAATCAGGGATTTGTGAAAAGGGTAAGAGATGAAAAAGATAGAAGAAAAGTTTTTGTTGAGATAACAGAAAAATTTAAGGAAATTGCTGAAAAAAGCCATATCAATGTTGAAAAGCAAATGGAAGAGATGTTGAAAAATGTACCAGAAGATGATTTAGATAAAGTTATTGAAGGATTAAAAATATTAAATAATATTTTGGAGGAGAGATAAGATGCTAAAGATAATGAAGTATTTAAAGCCATATACTTTATATTTAATATTAGCGATAGCATTATTATATATTCAAGCGATGACTAATCTTGCATTGCCGGATTATATGTCGGATATAGTAAATGTTGGTATTCAACAAAGTGGTATAGAAGATACCTTACCAAAAGCACTTTCTAATACAACTATGAAAAGATTATTTATGTTTATGGATAAAGCAGAAAAAGAACTTGTTTTAAAAAATTATGCATACATAAAAAAAGGAAGTAATGAATATATATCACAATATCCATTATTAGAAAAAGAGGATATTTATGTAAGGAAAAATTTTTCTAATGATTCAAATCTGGAAAAAATATTAGCTAAATCATTTATTGCAGTAAATGCAATAGAAAGAGGAGAAACTGAAGGTTTAAAAATAAATAAAAACTCAAAATTGGATATATTTAAATTATTGATATTTTTGCCTTTAAATCAAAGAATTGATTTTGCAAATAACATATATGAAAAAATAAATATATTAGGGGATGAGATGGTAAAACAATCCCTTATTCAGTCAGTGAAAACAGAATATGAGAAATTAGGAATAGATTTATATAATTCTCAAAAGAAATATATATTAAAAACAGGGGTATGGATGCTATTAGTGACATTAATTGGTGTCATAAGTGCTATAATTGTTGGATTGTTAGGTTCTAAAACAGCAGCAGGTTTAGCGAAGGATTTAAGAAAGAAAATTTTTTCAAAGGTGGAGAATTTTTCTGGAGAAGAAATGGATAAATTTTCAACAGCTTCATTAATTACAAGAACCACAAATGATATTACTCAAATACAAAATTTAATGGTTATTTTAATTAGAATAGTGTTTTATGCACCAATACTTGCAGTTGGTGGTTTGATTAGAGCACTTGATAAAAGTCCATCTATGTCATGGATAATAGGGGTTGCAGTAATATCTTTATTGGTGTTTATAGGGATAATATTTGCATTTGCATTGCCTAAATTTAAATTAATACAAAAATTAGTTGATAAGCTTAACCTTGTTTCAAGAGAAAGTCTAACAGGAATGATGGTTATAAGAGCATTCAATACCCAAGAGAGAGAAAAAAAGAGATTCGATGAAGTAAATAAAGAGTTGACAAAAACAAATTTATTTGTAAACAGATTGATGGCTTTTTTGATGCCTGCAATGTTATTTGTTATGAATGGAACAATGTTATTGATTGTATGGGTAGGAACACATAAGATAGATAATTTTAACTTACAGGTTGGAGATATGATGGCATTTATACAATATGCAATGCAAATAATATTTTCATTTTTAATGATGGCAATGATATTCATTTTATTTCCAAGAGCATCGGTTTCTGCATCGCGTGTTGCGGAGGTTTTAGAAGTAGAACCGACAATAGTGGATCCTGAAAAACCTAAAAATATTAAAAAACCAAATGGTAAAATAGAATTTAAAAATGTATATTTTAAATATCCAGGCGGAGAAGATTATGCATTAAAAAATATAACCTTTACAGCAATGCCAGGTCAAACAACAGCTATTATTGGCTCTACTGGTTCAGGGAAATCAACACTTATTAATTTAATTCCAAGATTTTATGATGTTGATAAGGGACAGGTTTTAATAGATGATATAGATGTAAGAGAATTAACTCAAAATGAGTTAAGAAAATATATAGGGTATGTTCCTCAAAAATCTGTTTTGTTTAGTGGAACTATTGAATCAAACATAAAATATGGAAATGAAAATTTAACAGATGAAGAAATGGAAAAAGTTGCAGATGTATCAGAGTCTCTAGAATTTATTAATAAGCTACCAAAACGATTTAAAGAAGAAGTTTCTCAAGAAGGTAAGAATTTTTCTGGTGGTCAAAAACAGAGATTATCTATAGCAAGAGCGCTTGCAAAAAAGCCTAAAATTTTAATTTTTGATGATAGTTTTTCTGCGCTTGATTTTAAGACAGATTTATCTGTTAGAAAAAAGATGAAAGAATATACTAAAAACAGTACTATAATAATAGTTGCTCAAAGAATATCTACAATTATGAATGCTGAACAAATTATTGTATTAGATGAAGGTGAAATAGTTGGTAAAGGAACACATGAGGAATTAATGAAAACATGTTCAACATATAGAGAAATAGCTTATTCTCAGTTATCAGAGGAGGAGTTAGCATGAGCAAAGAGCAAAGAGGAAATAGAGGACCAGGTGGAGGTCCAATGATGCGTGGACCTGTTGAAAAGGCAAAGGATTTTAAAGGTACAATGAAAAGATTAATAGCATATTTGAATCAATATAAATGGACATTGTTAATATCAATACTCTTTGCTATGGCCAGTGCGATTTTTTCTATAGTAGGACCTAAAATTCTTGGAAAGGTTACCACGAAAATATTTGAAGGTGTTATGGGAAAAATAATGGGTAAGGCAGGAATAGATTTTTCATATATAGCAAATACAATGATAATACTTCTTGGCATATATGTATTAAGTGCTTTGTTTGGATATATTCAGGGATGGCTTATGTCAGGAATTTCTATGAAAGTAACATATAATTTAAGAAAAGAGATTATGGAAAAAATCCACAAAATGCCTTTGAAATATTTTGATGGTACAAATCATGGTGAAATATTGTCGAGAATTACAAATGATGTAGATACAATAACACAAACATTAAATCAAAGTTTATCTCAAATTATTACTTCAATCACAATGATTATTGGTGTTGTAATAATGATGATAACTATTAGTTGGCAAATGACTTTAATAGCATTAATAGTTTTACCTATATCTGCTGGGTTAATGATGTTTATTATAAAACATTCTCAAAAATATTTTAAAAAAAGACAAGAATATCTTGGGCATGTTAATGGGCATGTAGAAGAAATGTATGGTGGGCATGTTATTGTAAAAGCTTTTAATGGTGAAGAGAAAAGTATAAAAAAGTTTAATATTATGAATGATGAGTTATATAAGTCCGAATGGAAGTCTCAATTTTTGTCAAGTATGATGATGCCTATAATGAATTTTGTAGGAAATCTTGGATATGTAATAGTTGCAGTAATGGGAGGTTGGTTTGTAGTAAAAAGGATAATAGAGGTTGGAGATATACAAGCTTTTATACAATATATGAGATCATTTACACAGCCGATAGCTCAAGTTGCAAATATTTCTAATATATTCCAGCAAACAGCAGCTTCAGCAGAACGTGTTTTTGAATTTTTGGATAAAGAAGAAGAAATAGAAGATAAAAAAACAACGATAGATTTAAAGAAAATAAAAGGAAAGGTAGAGTTTAGAAATGTGAAATTTGGATATAATCCGAAAAAAATAGTAATAAAGAACTTTTCGGAAATTATTCATCCTGGACAGACTGTGGCAATAGTAGGTCCAACAGGTGCAGGAAAAACAACTTTAGTAAAATTATTAATGCGATTTTATGATGTAAATGATGGAGCAATTTTAATAGATGATTATGATATTCGAGAATTTTCAAGATATGATTTAAGATCATTATTTGGAATGGTGTTACAGGATACATGGTTATTTAATGGAACTATAATGGAAAATATTAGATATGGAAAATTGGATGCAACGGATGAGGAAGTTATAGAAGCTGCAAAAATGGCACATGTAGATAGTTTTGTTCACGCTTTACCTGGGGGATATAATATGGTTATTAATGAAGAAATAAATAATATTTCTCAAGGAGAAAAGCAGTTAATTACTATTGCTAGAGCTTTTTTAGCCAATCCTAAAATTTTAATTTTAGATGAAGCTACAAGTTCTGTTGATACAAGAACAGAGTTAAAGGTGCAACAGGCTATGGAAAGGTTAATGAAAAACAGAACGAGTTTTGTAATAGCACATAGATTATCTACTATAAAAAATGCAGATTTAATAATTGTTATGAATGAAGGAGATGTTATAGAACAAGGAACACATGATGAATTGCTTAAAAAGAAAGGATTTTATGCGAGTTTGTATAATGCCCAGTTTGAACTTGCGGAAGAAATATAATAAATATAAAAGGATGCCTTTTTATATAAGGGATCCTTTTTTCATAAAAATTAATACAAAAGATAAAATCTTTTGTATTTTTAATGTAATATGCTATAATTTATAAAAAAAGATTTGAGAGGTGTAGAATGCGTAAATATGATGAATTTCATAAAAGTGTAATGGTAGAAGAAGTGCTAAAGTTTTTAATAACTAAAGACGATGGTATATATGTAGATTGTACAACGGGTGAAGGTGGTCATATAAAGGCTATTTATGAGAAAACTAAGGGAAAAGCCAAAATTATAGGTGTTGATTTAGATTATGAAGTTCTTGAAATTGCAGAAAAAAGATTAAAGGAAATAACGGATAAAATAGATTTTTTTAAAGCTTCTTATACGGATATAGACATAGTTTTACATGGTTTAGGAATAGAGAAAGTAGATGGTTTTTTAATGGATTTAGGAGTCTCAACATTCCAATTAAAGGGTGAAAATAGAGGATTTACATTTATGAAAGACGAACCACTTGATATGAGAATGGATCCGGATTCGGATTTTACAGCATGGAATGTTGTAAATGAATATTCGGAAGAAAAATTGTCTAAAATTATTTTTGAGTATGGAGAAGAATTTAAGTTTGCGAGAAGAATAGCGCGTAGTATAGTTAATTCTAGACCGTTAAATACAACTTTTGAATTAGTAAATTCAGTAAAAAGAGCTTTACCGCCAAAAGAGCGATATAGAAGAAAAAGACATTTTGCGACAAAAACATTTCAAGCTATTAGAATAGAAGTAAATGGTGAATTTAATAATATTAAAACAGCACTTGAAAAATTTCCGAAATTTTTAAATACAGGCGGAAGGATATGTGTGATTTCTTTTCATTCTCTAGAAGATAAGATAGTAAAGAACTTTTTTAGAAATCATTCAGAGTTGAAACTTTTAACAAAAAAACCAATATTACCTTCTGATGAAGAAATTAAAGAAAACCCCAGAGCAAGGAGTGCTCGAATTAGGGTGGCCGAACGGATTTGAAAGGGGGCTGAACTATGGAAAAACAATTAAAGTTTTTTCCTGGTGTAAACCAAAAAACGATACAACAGGTTAAAAGTATCTCTGCTACATTTGTAATTTTTTCTTTTTTGATTATTACTATAATCGGATTTGTGATTTCAACCTTGAATTTTGGCAACAAAATACAAACGTTGAAAAATAACGTTTCTGTTCTAAATTCGAGGCTTTCAGACTATCACACAAAAATTCAAACAGTTAGTACAGAACTTGAGTTTTATAAACAGGCACTTATTGTGATGGAGGAAGATTAATTTTGTGCTACGCAGACGATTAACACTTATCACTATTATTATTCTGTATCTCGTATTAATTTCCTATGTTTTGTTTTTGAAATCATATGAGGTAAATGAGAGTTATAAAATAAATGAAAGTAGTAAAAAATTAGCGACCTTAACAGACGAAAAAGGTCGCATTATTGCTGTTGACAAAACAATATATGAAGTATGGTTAGATTTAGAAACTATAAAAAAAAGAGATAAGTTAGAAAAGTTAGAGTCTCAATTAAACCGTTTTTTAAAAAAAGAAGATTATAAAAAAACACATGTATTATTAGGAAAATACAGTGATATTCTTGAATTGAAAACGTACATACCTGATAGTATTCTTAGATATTCGAGAATTTATAAAACGTATGAAAGAATATATAATACATCTTATGATTTGAGGAAAAATGTAGGAGAAAAAGGGAAAACGGAGTATGGAATTGAACCATTTTTATATGAAATGGGACTATTAGACAGTAAAGAAAGAATCAAATTATCTCTAGATTTGAAATTGCAAAAGATTGCTTATGAAGAATTGTCTGATATGATAAGCGAACAAAATGCAGAAGGCGGAACTGTGATAATAATGGAAACAAAAACAGGAAAAATACGGGCAGCTGTTTCAAATTATCCTTGGAATATGGCGTTTATGGGGTATATAGAACCAGGATCTACGATGAAACCAATAATTTATTCTATTGCTCTTGAGGAAGGATTGATTTCACCATATCAAAAATTCGAATTGTCCTATAATATTACACCAGTCCCAGATGTAAATTTTACTATAAGTGAGGTGGAGGGACATTATTTTACCAATATAGATGCAAAAGATGCCATTGCATATTCGTCGAATGTTGCTGCAGTAAAAGTAATGCAAAAAATCATAGAAAATTTTTCTAATGATTGGTTATATAATAAATTGGAACAAATGGGATTTGGAGAAAAAACGGGAATAGAGTTTAAAAAAGAGATTTCTGGAGTTTTTAAAAAACCTAAAAGTTGGTATAAGATAACACCTTATCAAATTGCAATAGGTCAAGGAATTGGAGTTACACCTATTCAATTAGTTTCAATATTTAATATTTTTGCTAATGAAGGGAAATATATAAAACCGACATTTTTAGAAAATAAAGATAGTCAGGGTTATCAAATATTTTCTCCTGAAATAGCAAATTTAATGAGAGATTGGTTAAGATATACTATGCTTAAAGGAACTGCCAGAAAGGCGTATAAACCTGGAGTTTTAATAGCTGGAAAAACAGGAACAGCTCAAAAAGCTATTGCTGGCAAAGGATATTCTGATAAGTATTATTCATTATTTGTAGGTTTTTTCCCGGCATCAAAACCAAAATATACAATAGTATCGATTATAGATGATCCCAAGAAAGAATATTATGGAGGAGAAGTAGCAGCACCTGTTGCTACAAATATATTTTATAGATTAGAAGAATTTAAATATCCAGAGAGAGTAAAATTTTTTGATGGTTATTTGCCAAATCTTAAAGGTATGAAGTTAACGGAGGCTTTATATATTTTGAAATCTTTAGGAATAGATGAAAAAAGGATAATTTTATCTGGTAAAGGAAATTATGTTTTAAATCAAAAACCAAATGTTTCTTATGAAATAGATAAAATAGATTATGTGATATTGTATTTAGGAGATGAAAAAGATGGAAAAAATATTAATATTCGGTGATTCTAATATAAAAAAAGAAATGGCATTAAAACAGCTATATGAAAAAGAATTAAATATTGTGAAAATTTCTCCAAACTCTCAAAATCCAATTAATGAGATTAAAAATAATATGCAATCTAATTCGTTATTTGGGGATAAAAAAATTTTAATAATAAAAGATTTTGATAAGTTTAATAAAAAAGAACAGAATGAAATTTCTAAAATTATTAAAGAATTTTATTCGGATAGTATAGAAAAATTAATCATATTAAGTAATACAAAAGTTAAATCGGATTTTAATAAACAAATAGAATGTAATCTTCCAAAACCATGGGAAGAAAAAAAATGGAAAGATTATGTAAAAGAAATTGCAAGTTTTTTTAATAGTGAGATACAAGATGATGCGATTCAATATATTTTGGAGATGTATGGAAATAATGATAATTATTTATTTGAAGAGATAAGAAAGATGTCTATATATTCTAATGGATTTATAAAAAAAGAAGATGTGAAAGAAATTGGATTTTCGTATGTCAATATAGATTTTGAAAAGTTTTCATATTTATTATCCTCTAAAAGAAAAGAAGAGGTTTTAGAAGTAGCAAAAAATTTATTATCTTCTCAGGATTTTAATATTATTTTTCTATTAGGATATCTTTTTAAATACTTTTTTGATTTATATCGTGTTATAATTAGTGTAGAGCAAAAAAAGAAATTTAGCTGGCCTGAAGTTCAAAAAATATCTCAAGTAACAAATGTCTCGAAAATGAGGGTAAAAAAATTTTTAGGCGTAAAGTTTAAAAATGAAAAAGATTTTTATGCAAACCATACACTTTTTTATAGTAAAAAAGATATAATGAATATTATTATTAAATTAGAGGAGTATGATAAAATGGCAAAGTCAGGAGAGAAAACAGATTTAATATTAATGAATTTAATACAAAATATATGTAGGTGATAATATGGGTTTGGGGAAGAGTATATATAATTTAACGAATTTATTTACAATTTATAGATGGAATAACAGACCGGCTTTATTAAGGTTTACTGAAGCGGATAATGTTTTTCATAGTCTTTTATTAGAATTGATAGCCATAGAATTTCTAAATAAAAAAGGTAAAAACTTATCTATTTCAAATAATATAAAAGCTAAGATTTTTAAAGAATTGCCGAAAATTATATTATCCGATGTTTCTTTAGATACTAAAAAAAGAATTTTGAAAAAGGATGAAAAAATTTGGGAAAAAGTACTTCAAAAGAGCTATAACGAGTTAAAAGAAAATAAGATTATGCAATTTTTTGAAGCTGATTACGATAGGAATTTTGAGGGGTATGCTAATTTTATTGATTTAATGGTATCACTAAAAGAAATTGAAATCAATAGTCGAATATTTCCGGAATATTTCGAGGCTCCCAAGCAAGAAACAGAAAAAAAATTGAGAGATTTAAGGTTAAAATTACCATATATAAATGATTTAGAAAATATACTAAATTACGTGTTAAAGACTTCAACAAGAATGACAACTATGTATAGATGGAATAAAAATTATAGAAATATAAAAAGCTCAGTATCTTCGCATACTTTTATGGTAATTTCATCTTCAATTATATTTTATTATTTAAATAATAATAAAGATAAACAGTTATTAGATGAAATAATAATTGCAAGTGTTTTACATGATTTTCCAGAAGCATTTACCGGTGATGTGATTACACCCACTAAAAAGAAAGTTGAAGGATTAGAAAATATAATATCGAATATTGAAGAGGAAATGATTGACGAATGGTTGATTGGCGATGAAGACACTGAAGAAATTTTTAATAGATTTAAGCATTATATGATTAATCCGTTTGAAGGAGAATATGGAAGATATGTACGTACATCAGATTTATTTAATGCAATGCTGGAATGTGCTATTGAGATTAAAGCGGGAAATTCTCAAATATTATTTAGAGAAGCTTTTTTTAGTATGAAAAAAGAATTGAAAAAATTTGAATTTGATTTTATATATGAACTCATTGATGAAATAGAAAAAATTACATTTTTTAATTAAATTTACATAAAAATTCTTAATATATATTAGTAATTAAATACTAATGAAAAAAGGGGGGGCAATATGTTATATTACGTTATTATTGTGCCATTGATAGCATTAGCAGTTGCAATGTTTAATTATTTTTCTGTATTAAAACTTGATGAAGGAACAGATGAAATGAAAGAAGTGGCGTTAGCTATTCGTGAAGGAGCTAAAACATTTATTAATCATGAATATAGAACTATAGGTATATATGTTGTTTTTATAGCGATTATTTTAATGGTTGTAACAGATATCAATGTTGGAATAGCTTTTGTTTTAGGTGCTGTAATGAGTGGGAGTGCTGGTTATATAGGAATGAAAATGGCTACAATTGCAAATGTTAGAGTTGCTAATGAAGCTCGAATTACAAAAAATATGGGAAAAACACTTAAAGTAGCTTTTCAAGGTGGAAGTGTAATGGGACTTTCTGTTGCTGGATTTGCATTGTTGGGATTAATATTGGTTTATATAATTTTTGGAATTTGGAGGGGTCAATTAAATAAAGAAAGCATAGTTGTGGTAAAAAATTGGTTAGGTATAAGTTATATACCTTTTGCAATGACTATATCAGGATATGCTCTTGGATGTTCTATTATAGCAATGTTTGACAGAGTAGGAGGGGGTATATATACAAAAGCAGCAGATATGGGAGCAGATTTGGTTGGTAAAACAGAATTAGCTTTACCCGAAGATGACCCTAGAAATCCTGCAACAATTGCAGATAATGTAGGGGATAATGTTGGAGACGTCGCAGGATTAGGTGCTGATTTACTGGAAAGTTATATTGGAGCTATAATCTCTTCTGTTGTTCTAGTTTTATATGCGAGTTTTCTAATTTCAAAGGATGTAAAGGAAATTTCTTATATTACAACTTATAAATTATCGACATATCCAATTATTTTTACAGTATTAGGACTTATAGGAGCTATTATAGGAATATTATATGTAATATTCAAAAAAAGTTCTAACAATCCACATAAAGAATTAAATATGTCATTGCTTTCTTCCGCGGGATTAACAATAATATTTACATTAATTTTTAGCATATATTATTTGAAAGACTTACCAAGTGATGAATTAAAATTAATGGGATTTCGTTTTGGAGTATATTCCCCATGGCTTTCTGCAGTGGTGGGTATTTTTTCTGGTATAATAATAGGATTATTAGCTGAATATTATACTAGCGACAAATATCGACCTACTCAGGAATTGGCGGAATTTGCAAAAGGTGGGCCAGCAATTGTAATTTCAAAAGGGATGGCTCTTGGTATGAAAAGTGTTTTATATCCAGTATTTATGTTGATGTTTGGAATTTTAATATCTAATTATTTTTCAGGATTGTACGGCGTAGCAATGGCAGCAATGGGAATGCTTTCGTTTGTAGCGGCAACTGTGTCAGTTGATTCATATGGTCCTGTAGCTGATAATGCTGGTGGGATAAGTGAAATGGCAAAATTAGAGCCTGAAGTTAGAAAAATAACAGACACTCTTGATTCAGTTGGTAATACAACTGCAGCTATTGGTAAAGGATTTGCTATAGGTTCGGCTGCATTTGCTGCATTATCTTTGTTTGCTTCATTTGTTTATTCTCAAATAAATCCTGATATGCAAGTGGATTTAAAAAGTCTTTTGAATATTAATTTAATTAGTCCGAAAACAATAGCTGGTGCATTATTCGGAGCGGCATTACCATATTTCTTCAGTGCGTATTTAATAGATGCAGTTGTGAATGCTGCAGAAAAAATGGTTGAGGAAATAAGAAGGCAATTTAGAGAAATACCTGGTTTAATGGAAGGTAAGAGTAAACCGGATTATAATAGATGTATAAAAATTAGTAGTGATGGAGCTTTAAAGGAAATGAAGACTCCCGCCTTGATTGCTGTATTAACACCTTTGATTTCAGGATTTATTTTTGGTGTTGACTTTGTTGGTGGTTTATTAGCTGGAACTACATTTAGTGGAGTTATGTTAGCAATTTATACAGCAAATTCAGGAGGAGCATGGGACAATGCCAAAAAATATATTGAAAATGGTAATTTAGAAGGTGAAGGTAAAGGTTCTGAAGCACATAAGGCTTCGGTTGTTGGAGATACTGTTGGAGATCCTTTAAAAGATACAGTGGGACCTTCTCTTGATATATTAATAAAAATAATGGCGGTAACTTCCTTAATTACTGTTTCAATGTTTAAGGTATATCATTTATTTTAAATTTTAGGAGCGATTATATTGGAAAAATTTCAGGTTTTTTTTAGAGAAACATTATTTGGTAAGGAATATTTAAAAATAATTAATGATAGAACTTTCCGTGTAAGAGTCACGGAAAGTTCGGTTTTTCATTATAAGTCATATTTAGAAATATTGAAATCATTAGAACCTTTAAATGAATTTGGATTGATGTTACCAGAAAAAATAGAATACGATAATGAAGAATATCGTATATTTACAGAGTATTGGAATGAAATACCAATAACAGAGATAGATATAGATGAGGAAAAATATTATAATATTTTATATACAGTATATGATTTAACAGATAGAGTAACTCATTCGACCAATATAATAATTCCATATATTTATCTAGAAGATATTTTTATTGATGAAACTAATAATGTCACTTTAATGCCATCGGTATTCATACCTCGAAAATCAGATAATATTATTATAAATAAAAAAAAGAGCGAAGAAGGTGTAATCGAGTTATTAATAAATTTTTCAACAACAGTATACAATTTGATGAGTGAAAAAACTGAATTGGTGAAAGAGTTTGTAAAAACATTAAAAAACAATTCTTTTGAATGTGTTCATGATTTATATGTATTTTTATTAAAAACTTTTAATTATAGATTAAAAAAAAATAAAATTAGAATTCCGCATTTTATCAATAGAGAGAGCGAAAGAGACAGGATTTTAGAAGTTCTAGGAAAAAAACATATTTATATATATGGACCTCAAAGAATTGGAAAAACAAGATTAATAGATTTTATGGAATTTAAATTTAAAGAATTAAACTACAATATAATTAGAGCACGGAATGTTAAAGATATATTTTCTGGAGATATTAAAGTTCCAGAAAGTATGAATATATTTTATTTTCTAAATTTTATTGAATTGTTGAGACAAGGGAAAAAGGATTTTAAATTAATAATGATAGTAGATGATTATCAGGATATAAATATTAAGTTTAAAAATTTTATTGAGGATATAATTAATAAAAACTTTGATTTTCCATTTTCTTTAGTTTTAATGTCACATGTTGCTCCAACAGTTGAATTTGAAAATATTGAATATATTGAATTAAAACCATTCAACTTAAAAAAGACAGAAACTTTGTTAAAAATAATCCTTTCAAGTGACTTTTTAAAAAAGTATCCAGAAATAGTGGATATAATATATAATTTATCTGATGGTTATCCGGGTAATATTTATCAAACCATAAAAGATTTAAATATGCTTGAAATAATAAAAATTGAAAATGGAAAATATGTTTTTTACCCTGAAAAATTGAAAGTAAAAAAAATAATAGATTTAGCAGAAGAAAAGATTGACAACATTCCAGATAAGATAAAACAGGATTTGAAATACTTATCGACGTTAGGATTTAAATTTACAGTGAATGAAATCAAGGATTTGGAAACATATTTTAAAACATCTTTTGATAATACTATAATTTATGCACTTGAGAGAGATATTCTTTTGAAAGAAGGAAATGAGTATAGGTTTTTCAATTTAATATATCAGGATTTATTTCATAATAGTTTATCCATAAAAGAACAAGTAAATATTCATATGTACTTATGTAAGAAAAGTATTTCTCTTGAAAAGAAGATATTTCATTTAAAAAATGCTAGAAAAATTAAAAGCACAATAGCTTTGATTATAAAAGAGATGAGAAAATCGATCTTTGAATGGAAAAATTTAAATTTTATAGATTATGGGTTTAATGAAATAAAAAATATTACAGATGATATACCTCTTTCAACAATTGCAATATATTTATCTAAAAAATATTTTTTCAATGAGTTCAGTGATGATTTAAAAGAGTATATTGAAAAAATAAAAAATAGCAAAGTATACGAATATATTGCATATTTGTTTTTAAAATATTCAGATGAAGATAAATTAAATAAAAAGTTACTCGAGTGGATAAATGATAAAGAAACAACAGATTATAAAAAGGTCTTATATATTTATTATTATTTAAATTTAAATTTCTCTAAATTGGAGAAAGAAGAAGTATATGATTATTATTTTATGGTTGAAAAAACATTTTTAAAACACCGAAATCTTCATAAATTTAAAACTATTAAAGGTATGCTTTTAAATATGTTAGGTATAAAAATGGAGACAGAATTGCCAGAATTAGCTGTAAAATATTATAATGATGCTTTAAGTATTTCATTGGAAGTAAGGTATAAACGACTAACACAGATAGTATATGCAAACCTGGCGATCCTCTATGAAAGTTTGAATTCTAATCTTTCAGAATATTATAACAGGAAAGTTTTAGAGATATCAAAAGAAATAGGAGATTATCAAACATATAATAGAATATTGATAAATATTGCTAATAATAAATTATATAAGGGAGAAATAAAGGAGTTTTTTGATTTAATAAATAAAGCTGAAAGATATTCCAAAATAAATAAAGATTTTAATAGTTATATATTTGCAAATGATATAAAAAATTATTATTTCCTTTATGCAAAAGATTATGCAAACTTAGAAAGTAATTTAAGAAAAATTACAGAATATTCTAAAAATAAGCCATTTCTCAAAGATAGCATAGAAGGTATTAAGGATAATATTCATATTTTAAAAGCACTTATTGAAAAAGATAGGCCATTTTTTTCTAATCGTAAATATAAAGACAAAGTGGTTAAAAATGAATTTTTTCAAAATTTTTATAATATTATCTTTGAAAATGATGAGAAAATCGTTTATGATGCATGGTTATTTTTTAAAAATAATCCTGTAATTTATCTTAAGGAAGAAATGGTAAGTGCTGCAGCAGAAAAAATTTCACATTATTCTTTTTCTGAAGAGTTTGAAAAATGGGTGTTAGAATTAATAAAAGAATTTAAAAATAAGAAATTGTCTATAGCTTTACTATATGAAGGGTTAGGTTATTTTTATACTACGAAAAAAGAAAAATTTAAAGCATTGAAATTTCTTAGAAAAGCGCAAAAGACGTATGATGATTTGATGATGAAAAACAGATTTGAAGAAATAAATAAGTTTTTAATGAAAGAATTTAGGCTTCCCATGTTTATATACGAAGAAATTTATTCAATGGAATACAACATAGAAAAATATAATTATAATAATTTAATATCCAAAATAAAATCATATGAAAAAATAAATAATTTAATTATTGAATTATTGAAATCAGATTCTCCAAAGTATTTAGTTGAAAAAATAGGGGAATTTTTAAGGGATAAATATCCTATAAATGAAATATTAATAAGAATAATTACCAAAGATTATGAGGTGGAATATAATTTTAATTTTAAAAATGAAAAGGATTTAAAAAACGATCAGTTTTTTATAAAACCATTAAAATTATCATATATTTCAGACTATAAAGATTATAAATACTATATATATTTATCAAATTCTAATATTGAACTGAGTCAAAAAGATGCGGTTGATATTTTAGATAATATAATAATAATTGAGGATGTATTATATTCTATTTTAGATAAAATAACACATTATGAACATAGCATTTTAGATCCTTTGACAAATGCATATACAAGAAGATATATGGAAAATAAACTAAAAGAGCTACATGGATTATATGAAAGGTATAAATTTGATTTTTCAATAATGTTAATAGATTTAGATGATTTTAAAAAGGTAAACGATAAATATGGTCATCAAAAAGGAGATGAGGTTTTAGTTGAATTAGTAAAGTCTTTAAAAAAGCATTTAAGAGATTTTGATATGGTTTGTAGGTATGGTGGAGAAGAATTTTTATTAATTTTGCCAAATACCAGTTTGGAAGATGCAGAAAAAATAGCTAAAAGATTACTCAAAGATATAAATAAAGATTTGTTAGAAAAAACAAAATTAAATATTACATGTAGTATAGGGGTTTCTTCGATTTCGGAAATCATTAAAGAACCAAGACTTAAATTATTAATAGAAAATGCAGATAAAGCACTTTATAGAGCAAAAAATAATGGAAAAAACCAAGTTGAAGTTATATGAGAGGAGATTAATATATGTTATTGGATTTGCATTGCCACAGCACTTTTTCTGATGGAACATTATCTCCTAAACAACTTGTAAAAAAAGCAAAAAATTTAGGTATAAAAATGTTTTCAATTACAGATCATGATACAATAAATGGTCAAGATGAAGCTATTAAATTTGCAAATAAAATAGGCTTGAAATATATAGCAGGAGTAGAAATTAATGCTGAATTTCCAACTTTAATGGATGTACTGGGATACAATATTGATATAAATAATGATTATTTAAGAACAATTCTCGAAATAATATATAATAAACGAATTGAAAGAAATAAATTGATGATAAATTTGTTAAAAAAAGAAGGATTTAAAATTGATATAGAGGATCTTGAAGGTGTTTCCTTGAATACAATAGGAAGGCCCCATATAGCAAGAATATTACTAAAAAAGGGTTATGGTACATCTGTGAGTCAAATTATAGAAACATATTTAACAAGAGGTAAAAAGTGTTATATAGAGAGATTTAAATTTTCACCGAAAAAAACAATTCAAGCAATAAAAAAAGCTGGAGGAATTGCTGTTTTAGCCCATCCTAAGAAATTAAGATTATCTAACATTCAATTAGAATTGCTTATAAACGAGTTAAAAGATTACGGACTTGATGGAGTTGAATGTTTCCATTATTCAAGTGATCCGCATTATACAAATTTTCTTATAGATTTAACTAGAAAAAATGGATTGTTGGTGACAGCGGGAAGTGATTTTCATGGTTCCAATAAGCCATATGTTTCATTAGGTGTTTATGTGGAAAATTTTGTTATACAGGATACTATTAACTATTTTGTTACAAATTATTATAAAAAAAGCTAATCTTTTTTCTGTTATATCCGATAATATAATTAGGAAAGTATAATCAGGAAAGGAGTCCTAATGGGGGTGTAATTATGGGTGAAATGAACAGGATAAATGGAGATTTTTCAAGTTTTATAGATTCGCTTACAAAAGATATAAGTTTTTCAAGAAAAATAGCTAATAAAAGAATACCTTCTGAATTGGAAAAGAATACTAAAAGTAATAATACAATTAACTTAGATACAAAAAAACTTTCAAGAGTTATAGAGGAAAAATTAAATAAATTAAAAGAGATTTTTAAAGGTGAAGTAAAATTTGAAGTGAATGATGATGTTAATATGATAATAGTTAAAATCATTGATAAAGATTCAAAAAAAGTAATTAGGCAAATTCCACCTGAAACAGCTGTAAAAATGGCAGAAATGCTGGATAAATTAGAAGGTATTTTTCTCGATGAACGTGCGTAAATAGAGGTGATTAAAAATGAGTGAAAATAGTTATCTTGGAACTTTTCAATTTGGTGGAATAGCAAGTGGATTAGATACATCATCTATTATAGATCAGTTAATGTCAGTAGAAAGGAAACCTTTGGAAAGGTTACAAAATGATTTTGAAACATTACAATTAAAACAAAAAGCGTGGGAAGAAGTTGATTCAAAACTCAGTGACTTCTGGGATTTCCTTGCTACTTTTAAATTAAAAAGTAATTTAATACCAAAAACCGTTCAAGTAAGTGATGAAAATGTTTTGTCAGCAACAGCGTCAACATCGGCAACTAATACAAATTTTAAGGTTAAAGTTAATTCTTTATCTTCGTCAACATCTTTAACTCCTAATAATACATTAGGAAATATTCCGGACTTAACAACACAATATTATCAATTAAATGGAAGAACAACACCTGTGGCTGGGACATTTACATTAAAAGCCCTTGATTCTTCTGGTAATGTATTGGAGACTTTAAATATTAATTTTTCAGGAACTGATACAATAGGAGATATAATAAATCAAATTGATACAAATTCAACATATTTTACAGCATCTTTAAATAATGGGAAATTAAGAATTGAAGAAAAAGTTGGGCAGGAAGGAACTGTTGCGAATATATTATTAGGAGATTCATCAGATACCAGTAATTTTGTAGAAGTTTTTAATCTTGAAGGATCAGATTATGTGCCTGGTGGAGCAACAGCTGGTTATATAGAGAGTACAGTACATGTAGGTGCAATAAATACATCTAAATTGTTATCAGATATAAGCCCAGATGTCACTTCTGGTATAATAAGAATTAATGGGACTGAGATAACAGTTAGTTCAACAGATACAGTTGGAGATTTAATTGCAAGAATAAACGCATCAAATGCTAATGTAATAGTATGGTATGATGAGAATGAAGACAAACTCATGATAAGAAATAAAGAGGGTGGTCCTCAATCAATAACTATTGAAGATGGGGATTCTAATGGAAATAATTTGACAAATGTTCTTGATGATTTGTCGTGGGTTGATAGTGGTGGAAATTATTTAGGAACTATTATTCCTGGTAGTGCGGCAAATGTTGAAATAGACTTAGATGGTGATGGAACAGCAGATTTAACCAAAACAACATGGGGTAATACTGTAGAATATAATAATGTCACACTAAATTTAAAATCAATATCTACTGGATGGGTAGATGTTCAAGTAACTCAAGATGTGGATGCAACATATGATAAGATAAGCGAATTTGTTGACAAATATAATGAGATTATAGGATATATATATGACAAATTAAATGAAGATGCAGTGAAACCAGAGAAAGGTGAAACGTTATCTGAAGAGGATAAAATTAAAGGTGTTTTAAAAGGTGATGATAATTTAGAAGATATTTTTAATTCGTTAAGAGACATGGCTTATGGAGTAATATCGTGGTCTTCTGATGTAGACATGGCTTATAGATCTTTATATGAAATTGGCATAAATTCAGGTGATGCCGGAGGTACTTATGAAAACACTATGAAAGGTGTTTTGCAAATTAATGAAGACAAATTAAAACAAGCAATTCAAAATAATGCAGAAGAAGTCTGGAAATTATTTGCTTATGAAGATTCTAATAATAAAGGTATTGCAATACAATTTAAAGATTATATATGGGAAACAACAAAATTTGGAGGAACAATAGACCAAATTTCTGGAACTACAGGAACAATAGGGCTTGAAATGAGAGATATAGCCAAAAGGATGACGTCTTTAATAGATCAACTCCAAAGAAAAGAAGCTTATTATTGGCAAAAGTTTTCAGCAATGGAACAATCTGTTTCTCAAATGCAAGCACAAGGGTCATGGATAATGAGTGCATTTGCTAAATAAATAAAATATAAATAACTGGAGATAGGATATCTATCTCCAGTTATTTATTATTTTCCTGGCATTATCTTCATCTTTTATCATTTGATTAATAAGGTCTTTTTTAGAATTAAATTTTATTTCATCTCTAAGAAACTTTAATACCTCAACTTCTATTATTTTATTATATAAATCACCAAAATAATCTAAAAAATAAATTTCAACTTTAGGTTCTTTTATATTTTCATTAAAAGTAGGTCTTAATCCAACACTCATAAGTCCATAGTATTTATGAGGATTATTTTTTACACCGCCTTTTACCAGGTACACACCATATTTTGGATAAATAACCTCTTCTTTATATCTTATATCTATATTAGCAGTAGGAAATCCCAAACTAAAACCAACATGCCGATCTTCATAAACAGGCCCTTCAATTGTCCAAATTCTACCCAATAAATTATTAGCTTCATCTATATTTCCTGCAAGTAAAGCTCTTCTAATAAATGTTGAACTAATTCTTGTTTCTGAAGTTTTAATGTCTTTGAGTACTTCGACGAAAAAATTATTTTTATGTTGTTTTGCCAAAAGGTAAGAAATATCCCCTTTTCTGTCTTTTCCAAAAGTAAAATCTTCACCACATATAATAGCTTTCATACCATTTTTCAAAAGGAATTTCAAATATTCTTCATGGGAAATATGTATAACCTTAGGAAGCTCAAAAACTTCTGTTTCAAATCCATAATTCATTAATATTTCTTCTCTTTTATAAGATGGAATAATAACTCCGCTAAAATTTCCAAAATATTTTGAAGCGGGATATTTCATGATATAAGCTTTTGGGATTAAATTGTTACTTTTTGCAATTTCAAGTGTCTTTTTGATAATAACCTGATGCCCTTTGTGAACACCATCAAAAGTACCAATAGTTACAGCATAATTCATTGCCTCACCTCTATTTAATATTAAATGGTTAATTATATTATTTTATTGAAATCCGTAAATCTTTAGCGCTAATTTATCAATCAAAAAATAATTGAGCTAATTTGTAGTATTCAAAAGGAACAAGTTTTTTTGTAGCGACACCATATTCTAATGGAATAGAAATTATTTTATTTCCTTTTAAAGCAACCATCCTTCCAAAATCTTTATTTTTTATAAGACGCATTGCTTCTACACCATATCTTGTTCCTAAAATTCTATCGAAAGCTGTAGGAGTTCCACCTCTTAACAAATGCCCCAATACAACAGATCTTGTTTCAAATCCTGTTTTTTGTTCAATGATTTCAGCCAAATAATGAGCTATTCCACCAAGTTTAATATGACCAAAAGCATCAATTGAAGATTTATCTGCAACAACCTGTTCTAATTCAGTTGGTTTAAATCCTTCTGCTACAGCAATTATCATATATCTTTTATCTTTCATTCTTTTGTTCACGTAGTTTACAATTTCGTTTATTGTCATTGGAAATTCTGGTATTAATATTAAATGTGCTCCAGCAGCCATTCCAGCCTCAATTGTTATCCAGCCAGCTTCTCTTCCCATTAATTCAACAATCATAACTCTTTGATGAGATTTTGCAGTTGAATGTAGTCTGTCTATAGCATCTGCTCCAACATTTACAGCTGTATGAAATCCAAAAGTATAATCTGTGTTAGAAACGTCATTGTCTATTGTTTTTGGAACACCAACAACAGGATATCCTAAACTGGATAGTTTAGCAGCTACAGATAATGTATCATCTCCCCCAATAGCGATTAATGCATCTAAATTCATATCTTTATAATTTTTTTCAAGTAATTCTTTACTCTCTTCATCTTTAAATGGGTTAACTCTGGATGTTCCTAATATAGTTCCACCTAAAATATGTATTCCTTCTACATCATCCATTGTTAATTTCATTATATCTTTTGTTAGCATACCTTTCCAACCATTTAATATTCCGTATGTTTCAAATCTTTCATTAGCAGCATGAACAATACCTCTAATAACAGCATTTAAACCAGGACAGTCTCCCCCTCCAGTTAATATACCAACACGCATTCTAACCCCTCCCATTAAAAGCTCTTGTACTCTTTTAATATCATTATACCAGAAAAAAATTTTTTAGTAAAATTATTATAATGTTGTAATTTAATTAAAATTATAGTATAATAATTATGAAATATAAAAAGGAGGATTTTTCATGAATGTAAAAGTTATTAATTCTATATTAGATGCTTTTTCAAAGACTTTCAAAATGGCAACAAATAATATGGATATTGTCATTCAAAAGCCTGTTGTTGATAAGGGAGAAAACAGATCATATGAGGTGGTTGTTACTATTGGATTTATAGGGGATTTAAATGGAAATATTCATATGGGGTTATCTGTAGAATCCGCAAAAACAATCGTTTCACAAATGATGATGGGAATGCCTGTGGAAAAATTAGATGAAATGAGTTTAAGCGCATTAGGAGAATTAGGAAATATGATTTCAGGAGCTATTGCTGTAAGTTTAGAAAAATTAGGATATAAGATAAATATTACTCCTCCTTCAATAATGCATGGAAATAATATTATTTTTATAAAAGATGGAATTTCTTTAAGATTTCCAATGAATATTGATAATAAATTTTCCGAAGAATTTTTTGTGGTATTAAAAAGTGCGATATGAAAAAAAATAGATTAGATATTAAAATTTTTGCAAATTTAAATTTGATTCTTTTTTTCGCATTAACGGTTTTAGCAAACATTTTTATTGGGTATTTAATTGGAACTTTATTGTCTTCCTTAACACACTTTGAAATATGGAAGATAATTTTTTTGTTTTTAGGAGTTATATCAGGTTTGTATAATGGTATAATAGAGTTATTAAAGGAGGCTAAGAAACAAGATAATGAATTTAGAACTAAAAAAGAAAGTAAAAGAGATAATAATAAAGATAATAATTCTTTCGATAATTGAATTTTTAATTTTAGTATTTTTTTTAAAACTAAAAGCTCTTTTTGTTTTTTGGGGGAGTTTAGGAGCAATTGTTGGGATTTTAATGATAGCCGATGAAATTAATATATTGTTAACCAAAACAAAATATAAATTTTCAAAAGGTTATCTTATACGATACGCTTTTTTTGGTATAATCTTATTGGTTGCAGGTTTGATTTCTAATGAAGGATTGTTTGTATCTTTTTTAGGACTTATGAATATGAAGTTTGCAGCATTTATTTCACCAAAATAATGGGGAGGAATATGTATGAATCAAAAACAGAAAAAAACTCTATTAATCCTTTTTTCGATTTATGCCGTGTTGGGTTTAATAAATTTCATTGTTTTTCCATCTGCTGATTTGGAAGGTGTCGGATTAAGATGGACTTATTCATTTGGAGAAACGGCATCTTTTTGGAATACTATAAATCCAATGACAGTTATTATGTCTTTTACAATTATATTTATTTTGATTATATTTGCAGCAGGAGTAAAATTTGAACTAATACCAAATAAAAAACAAGCGTTAGTTGAATCATTATTAGAATATTTTTGGGAATTAGTTGAAGATGCTGTGCCCAATCAAAAATATAGAAAGTCCGTATATGTTATTTCAACAACCTTATTCTTATTTGTTTTAGTTGCAAATTTAATTTCTGGTATGCCGGGTATTAATGTTTCACCTGTAGATGAAGGATTAAAAATAGGATTGTTTACAGACACATGGTATACCCCAACTTCTGATTTAAATACCAATGCAACGTTTGCAATTATGGTTCTTATTATAAGTCATGTGTTTGCAGCGAGGGCAAAGGGGGTAGGAAAATGGTTAAAAATGTTTATTGAACCTACACCATTGTTATTGCCATTAAATTTAATCGGCGAATTAGCAAAACCAGTATCGCATTCTTTAAGGCTTTTTGGTAATATTTTTGGTGGAGGAATTTTGGTATTAATAATAAGTTATATGTTGAAATATTTTGTTCTTCCTATATTTTTATGGGGATTCTTTGGTATTTTTGTTGGGTTAATACAGGCATTTGTATTTTCGCTTCTAGCAATAGCATATATGGGAGCATTACTTGAAGAATAAAAAATATTAAAATTATAAGGAGGTAGATTAGAATGGCTGTTGAACAAGTTGCACAAGAAATAGTAAGTTCAGGGAGTGAAGCTGCATTAGGAACAGGTTTATATTATTTAGGTAAATTTATTGGTGCAGGGTTGGCAATGGGTATAGGTGCTATAGGTCCTGGTGTTGGTGAAGGTCAGGTTGGTGCTCATGCTATGGATGCTATGGCAAGACAACCAGAGATGGCAGGATCATTAACAACACGAATGTTACTTGCTATGGCAGTTACAGAATCTACAGGGTTGTATTCATTGGTTATAGCATTATTGATGTTAATAGTATTACCATAATTTGTAAATTCGGGGTAAAATCCCCATTAAAGGGGGTGTGAAAAGTGTTAGATTTTAATTTTACATCAATTGTTAATTTAGTAGGTTTTATAGTGTTAGCCTATTCTTTATGGGTGATGCTATATAAACCTTTTTTTGAAATAATAGATAAGAGAAGGCAAATTGTAGAAAGCGAATTAAATCAATCAGAAAAATTAAGGAAAGAGGCTGAAGAAAAGTTACAAAAAGCTAATAAAGAATTAGATGAAATAAAAATGAAAAAAGAAAATATTATTAAAGAAGCAGAAGAATTAGCAAAAAGCATTATTTCAAATGCAAAAGAAGATGCTAATATGGAAAAAAGTAGAATAATTGCAGCAGCAGAAAAAGAAGCAAAAGAAATAAAAGAAGAAGCATATAAAGATATTCAAAGTAAAGTTGTTTCACTTTCAATTTCAATTGCTTCAATGATATTAAAGAAAAATATTGATGAAAAAGTAAATGAAGAGATAGTAAAAAAAGCTTTTGAGTCATTGAATAAGGGTGAAAACTTATGAAATACTCAATCTCTTTAGCTTCAAGATATGTGGCAGCGTTTTATGAATATTTATCAGAATCCAATAAACTTGATAAGCTAGAATCATATGTTGAAGCTATAAAAAGAGTAGTTGATAAAATTGAATCAGATGAAATGTTTTATAATTTAATAGGAAATCCTTTGTTACCAAAGGATTATATTGTTATGCAAATAGTGAAAGTATCTGAAATAGATGATGCAGATTTTAATAAATTTATTGAGGTATTGATTTATAAAAAAAGACAATTAATGCTTCCAATAATATATATGTTATTGGAAAAGAAAAATGAAGAATTAAAGAAAATTGTAAATGTAAAAATGATAACACCATATAAACTTCAAGAAAAAACCATAGAAGAATTAAAAGAAATAGTACTTAAAAAAACAGGAAGAAAGGCTATATTAGATTCTGAAATAGATGAAGAATTAATAGGAGGATTACAATTACAATTAGAAGATAAAATATTTGATTATTCAATAAAGGCAATATTGGAAAAAATCGGACGCGATTACGCTTCCAAGCGGGGGTGATTTGTTTTGAGAATAAATCCTGATGAACTTGAAAAAGTTATTGAAGAGCGTATAAAAGCTTATGAATCAGGTGAAATAAAAGAAGTTGGATGGATAATCCAAGTTGGTGATGGTATAGCCAGAGCGTATGGATTAAAAGATGCTATGGCAAGTGAATTAGTTGAAATACATGCAGATACAGGTGAAATAATAAGCGGTATGGCATTAAATCTTGAAGAAGATAATGTTGGTATAATTATCTTAGGGAATTATAGACTTATAAAAGAAGGAAATAAGGTTGTTAGAACAGGAAAGATTGCTGAAGTGCCTGCTGGTGAAGAACTATTTGGAAGAGTTGTTAATCCATTAGGCGAGCCTTTAGATGGTAAAGGACCAATTAATGCAAAACATACAAGACCTATAGAATTTAAAGCTCCAGGTGTAGTTTTAAGAAAGCCTGTTGATACACCTTTACAAACAGGATTAAAAGCTATAGATACAATGATTCCAATTGGAAGAGGACAAAGAGAATTGATCATTGGTGATAGGCAAACAGGTAAAACTGCAATTGCAATAGATACAATAATCAATCAAAAAGGAAAAGGTGTTCATTGTATATATGTCGCAATTGGGCAAAAATCATCATCTGTTGCTAGAACAGTAGCGAAATTAGAAGAATATGGTGCTATGGAATATACAACAGTTGTTGTTGCAAGTGCAAGTGATCCGGCATCATTATTATATCTTGCTCCATATGCAGGTTGTGCAATGGGTGAATATTTTATGTTTAATGGTAAGGATGCATTAGTCATATATGATGATTTATCAAAACATGCGGCAGCTTATAGGGAAATATCCCTTCTTTTAAGAAGGCCGCCAGGGCGTGAAGCCTATCCAGGTGATGTGTTCTATTTACATTCAAGATTATTAGAAAGAGCTGCAAGACTTAATGAGAATTATGGTGGTGGTTCTCTAACTGCTTTACCTATTATTGAAACTCAAGCAAATGACGTTTCTGCATATATTCCAACAAATGTTATATCTATAACAGATGGACAGATATATCTTGAACCTTCATTATTCTATGCAGGTCAAAGACCGGCAGTTAACGTTGGTTTATCTGTTTCGAGGGTTGGAGGAGCAGCTCAAATAAAAGCTATGAAACAGGTAGCTGGAAGTTTGAGACTTGACTTGGCTCAATATAGAGAATTAGAAGCATTTGCGCAATTTGCAACAGAATTAGATGAGTCAACGAGAAAGCAATTAATTAGAGGTGAAAAACTTTCTGAATTATTAAAACAAGGACAGTACGTTCCTATGGAAGTTGAAGATCAAGTAGCTGTTGTGTTTGCTGGAGTAAATGGTTATCTTGATGATATACCAACAGCAAGTATAAACAAGTTTGAAAAAGAATTCTTACAATACTTAAAATCTAATAAGCCATCAATTTTAGAAACAATAAAGACAAAGAAAAAAATTGATGATGATTTAGATAAGGAGCTTAGGAAAGCTATTGAAGATTTTAAAGCGGCTTTTCAAGCTTAAGGTGGTGACATTTAAATGAGTCGTGGAAAATTGAGAGTTTTAAAACAACGTCGGGTATCCACCCAGTCAACAATGAAAATCACAAAAGCTATGGAAATGGTTGCAGCAGCAAAAGCGAATAAAATCGTTAAGGAGATTACAGCCTTAAAAGATTATGCACATTATGCAGAGAGAATAATAAAAAAAATAGCACCAGTTGAGAATAGTATATATACTTCGAACAAAAAAGGTACTTTAATTGTTGTTGTTACCCCGGATATGGGTTTATGTGGAGCATTTCCTATGGAATTATCAAAAACTGCAATTAAATTATCAAAACAAACAGAAGATTTTATAGGCTTTTATAATATAGGAGTCAAAGGTGAAATTGAATTAAAACAAACCAATGATCTATTATTATCAAGAACAAAACTTTATGATGTTCCAAAACAAGAAGATGCAGAATATATTTTGGATGATATTATTGACATAGTGGAAAGTAAAAATATTGGAAAAGTAAAAGTTGTTTATGGAGCGTTTAAAAATGTATTAATTCAAAAAGCAGAAGTAATAGATTTACTACCTATAAAATTTGAAGAATCAGCAGATCCAAGATATGAGTATGAACCAAATTCAAAAGAATTATTTGAAGAAGCTGCATATTTGTATTTATTATCAAAGATGTATTTAATGATATATGAAAATAAAATCAGTGAATTATACGCAAGAAAAAATGCGATGCGTAATGCTACAGATAATGCAAAAACATTGATAGAAAAACTGACTTTGGCATATAATAAAGCAAGGCAGGCATCAATTACACAGGAATTAATAGAAATAGTGAATGGTGCTCAAGCATTGCAGGAAGAATAATATTGGGGGTGTAATAAGTGGAAAAAAATGTTGGAAAATTAATAAGTATAATAGGCCCCGTTGTGGATGTTAAATTTGAGACAGGCAAGTTACCAGAGGTTTATAATGCTCTTGAAGTAATAAATCCATATACAGATAAAAAGCTTGTATTAGAAGTTGAACAATTAATTGGTGACAATACAGTGAGATGTGTTGCTCTTGATTCAACTGATGGATTGAAAAGAGGACTTGAAGTTGTGGACACAGGTGCACCAATAAAAGTACCTGTAGGGGAAATAACATTAGGAAGAATGTTTAATCTATTAGGTGAACCAATTGATGAGAGAGGGGATGTTGAGGCTAAGGATTATTGGCCAATACATAGAGAACCCCCATCAATTAAGGACCAATCAACAGATATTGAAATATTAGAAACAGGAATTAAAGTTATAGATTTATTAGCTCCTTTTCCAAAAGGCGGTAAAATTGGATTTTTTGGAGGAGCTGGTGTTGGTAAAACGGTTCTTGTTATGGAACTTATAAGAAATATAGCAATTGAACATAAAGGGTTATCATTATTTGCAGGTGTTGGAGAGAGAACAAGAGAAGGTAATGATTTATGGTTAGAAATGCAAGAATCAGGTGTTTTACCTAATACAGCTTTGGTATTTGGACAAATGAATGAACCACCAGGAGCAAGGTTCAGAATTGCATTAACAGCATTAACAATGGCAGAATATTTTAGAGATGTTCAAAAGAAAGATGTATTGTTATTTATTGACAATATTTTTAGATTTGTTCAAGCCGGTTCAGAGGTTTCTGCGCTTTTAGGTCGTATGCCATCTGCAGTTGGTTATCAGCCAACATTGGCGACGGATGTTGGTCAATTGCAAGAAAGGATTACATCCACAAAAGATGGTTCTATTACATCTGTTCAGGCAGTATATGTACCAGCTGATGATATTACAGATCCTGCTCCTGCAACAACCTTTTCACATCTTGAAGCCACAATTGTTTTATCTAGGCAAATTGCTGAATTAGGATTGTATCCAGCGGTTGATCCGTTAGATTCAACATCTAAGGTATTAGATCCAACGATTTTAGGAGATGAACATTATCAAGTTGCTCGTGGAGTGCAACAAGTATTACAAAGATATAAAGATTTACAGGATATCATTGCTATCCTCGGTATTGAAGAATTATCAGAGGAAGATAAATTAACAGTTCAAAGAGCAAGAAAAATACAAAGGTTTTTAACTCAGCCATTCTTTGTTGCTGAAAAGTTCTCTGGAATTGATGGACAATATGTAAAAATAGAGGATACAGTAAAAGGATTTAAGGAAATATTAGAAGGTAAATATGATCATATACCAGAACAGGCATTTTATATGGTTGGAACTATTGAACAAGTATTAGAAAAGGCAAAGAAAATGGGAATAAAAGTGTGAGGAGGGGGTAAAAATGTTTGTTTTAAAAATTGTAACCCCCAGAGGAATTAAAGCAAATATAAAAGCAAAATATGCAGAGTTTACAACTGTAGAAGGTGGAATGGGAGTTTTAACTGATAGATTGCCAATAGTTGCGAAATTAAAAGTTTCTCCTTTGAAAATAAAAACAGAAGATGATAAAGAAGAGTTATTTGCTGTTCATGGTGGAATAATAAAAATGGATGGCAAAGAAATGATTGTTTTAACAACAGCTGCTGAAAGGCCAGAAGAAATAGATGTTGAAACTGCAATGAAAGCGATAGAATCGGCTAAAGATAAGTTAAATCAAGTAGAAAATGCTGCAGAAAAAGCCAAAGTTCAAGCTGAAATAGAAAAAAATATGGTAAGAATTTCAGTAGTTAAAAAATAAGGAGCCCTTGAGGTTCCTTATTTTTATTTTTCATATTAGAAAAATAATGTTATTATAGTTGTTATTAATAAATAAAAAAATGAATATTTGTGAGAGTCAATTCAAAAAAACCCTGGAGTAAAAAACTCCAGGGTTTGGTTATTTAAGATGCTGCGCTTTCTTCAGATTCAGAATCTTCAGTTGGAAATGTTGGCAATTCAAATATTGAAATTTCAGATTCAAGAAATGCTTTTAAACCAGTACCAGCAGGTATAGGTTGTCCAACAATAACATTTTCTTTTAGTCCCAATAAGTAATCTTCTTTACCTTCTAATGCTGCTTCTGTTAATACTTGAACTGTTTGTTGGAAAGATGCTGCACCTAACCATCCTTCTCTTTCTAAAGAAGATTTTGTAATTCTCAATAATTTTCTTTCAAATCTTGCGGGTTCTTTGGCGTTAATTAGATATACTTTCTTTTCACCAACTAATCTTATTTCGCCATCATCTGTTTCTAATAATTGTGGTTCTGTTTTAAACACTTCTATTTCTTTTATACCAACATCTATTATCTTATTTAATAATTCTTCTGTTACTTCATCACCAATATTACCTATAATTTCAGGAGTCTCATCTAATTTTATAGAAATTTTTTCAGCCAGTTTTTTGCCTATGACGTCTTCTCTATTTTGCTCTATCATTTTATTTTCTTCATAGATTTTCTTATTTACTTTTTCAACTGCTTTTATATTAACCAAATCTCTCGGCATAAAATCAGTATCACCAGCATATGTTATTTCAACCTTATTAAACATTTGTTTTATGATAATTTCAAAATGTTTATCATGAATTTCAACACCTTGTTCGGCATAGATTTTCTTAATTTCTTTCAAAAGATAATCGAAAGTGACTTCTGCACCAAGTTCTTCTAACAATCTTCTTGGTTTAATATTACCAGATGTAAGCCTATAACCAGGTTCTACTTTATCTCCTTCAGAAACAGTTGGTTTAACTTTTGGATCAGCTATATAGGTATGTAATTCACCTGTGAAATCTTCTACAATAAAAATAAGTTTACCTTTTTCATCTCTATCAATTTTTCTAACAATTCCTTTTACAGTAGAAAATTCTGCTTCAGGACCTTTTAAATTTTTTCTTGCTTCAAATAATTCTTCTGCTCTTGGAAGACCCTGTGTAATATCTCCTGTAGTAGCAATACCACCAGTATGGAATGTTCTCATTGTTAATTGTGTTCCTGGTTCTCCAATTGATTGAGCAGCTATAATACCAACAGATTCACCAATATTCACAATTTTATGATTTGATAAATCCATTCCATAACATTTAGCACAAACACCATGCTCAGATTCACAGGTTAAAATAGACCTTACATAAATAGATGGTCTAACTTCAACTTCTTCAACATTATATCTTTCAAGTTTTTTTGCTGTATCAGCGTCAATTTTTTCTTGATAATTAGTTAAAGTAATTAATTTTCCATTTTCATCTTCAACTTTTAGATTATCTCCAACAAATACAAAATTAACAGCTTTATATTCTTTAATATTCACAGTTTTTACATTATGTTGTTTTAGCGAGAGAATTATATCTTTATCAATTTCTGTTCCTTCTGAAAATAACAATTCACCATCAATTAAGACATCATTGTTTAAGATATTATATAGGTACAGGTTAATATCATCAATATTTATATTTTCTTTAATTTCTACAACTGGAATTTTTGTTTTATAATTTGCTAAAAATTCGGCATCTTCTTCATCAAGCATAACATCTCTTACATATTTTTTTCCAGTTTCTGGATTGATAATAATTTCATCTGTTTGTGGGTCTAATACATCTGAAGCTAAAACTCTACCAAATAAATAATCAGCAAGTTTTTCTATTCTTAATCCATCAGCAATTAACTCTCTTGCTTCAATACCCTTTTCTGTACCGCAATCTGGTTCTGTTACAGTAATTGATTGTGCAACATCAACCAATCTTCTTGTTAAATATCCGGCAGTTGATGTTCTTAAAGCTGTATCAGCAGAACCTTTTCTAGCACCATGAGTAGAAATAAAGAATTCTAATTCTGATAAACCATTTCTAAAGTTTGATTTAATTGGTAATTCAATAACCTTACCTGAAGGATCGGCCATAAGACCTCTCATACCAGCTAATTGTTTTAATTGGTCAATATTACCTCTTGCTCCAGAGTCAACCATCATCCAAACTGGATTAAAAGGATATTTTTTGAATTCTTTACTTGTAACCTCTGTAACTGCACTAATAGTTTTTTCCCATACTTTAACAACTTCTTTATATCGTTGTTCATCTGTTAAGTATCCTTCTTCAAAGTATTTTTCAATTTCCATAACTGTTTTTTCGGATTCCTTTATAATTTCTAATCTTTCTTTTGGTTCAACAATATCTCTTACAGAAATTGTTAAACCAGAAACAGTAGCATAATGGAAACCTAAAAATTTAATGTCATCTAGCAGATCGGCAGTTCTATCTATTCCATGATATTTAAATGTATCAAAGATTAAATTTTTAATTTCTTTCTTTTTATAAATTTTATTGAAGTCAGGATTAAATCTTCCAATAGGTTCTGGTAATATTTCTTTAAAAATTAATCTTCCAACAGTTGTTTTTATTAATTTATCTTTATAATATAAGCCAATAGGTTCATGCAAATTAAGAGTTGGCTTATTCCATTTTAATTTATTATTTTCAACAAGAATTTCATGTTTTGTTATTTTTTCATATTCATGAACATAAAATGCTTGGAATTCATCTCCAAAAATATATTTAATACTTTTCTTGGTTTCTAAATCTTTTATATTTTTAGGAAGCTTTTTAGATTCAAAATATTTTGGATCTACTGTTGTTAAATAATATGCACCAGCAATCATATCTTTACCTGGCATAGAAATAGGTTTTCCATTTGCAGGGGATATGATATTATATCTTGATAACATTAAGAATTTAGCTTCAGCTTGTGCAATGTTTGATAATGGAACGTGTACAGCCATTTGGTCTCCATCAAAATCGGCATTAAATGGAGGACATACTAATGGATGTAACTGAATAGAATTACCTTCAATTAATCTTGGGATAAAAGCTTGTATAGAAATTCTATGCAATGTAGGAGCTCTGTTTAACATTACAGGATGTCCTTTGATAACTTCTTCAAGCATTTCCCATGCTTCAGGCATTTCTTTTTCTATGATAGTTTTCTTTAATTTTCTTGCATTTTTACTTGAAGCATTAGAATCTTTTAATAATTTATTTAGAACAAAAGGTTTAAATAATTCCATTGCCATTTTCTTTGGAAGACCACATTCATGTATTTTTAATTCAGGACCAACAATAATTACAGCCCTTCCAGAATAGTCTACACGTTTACCAAGAAGATTCCTTCTAAACCTTCCCTTTTTACCTTTTATTAAATCAGTTAAAGATCTTAAAGGCCTTCCGCTTCTGTCTGTCATTGCCTTTCCAACACGGCCGTTATAAATTAATGAATCTACAGCTTGTTGTAAAATTCTTTTTTCATTTCTGATTATTATTTCAGGAGCTTCGATCTCAAATAATTTTTGAAGTCTGTTATTTCTATTAATAACTCTTCTGTATAAATCATTTAAATCAGTAGCAGCAAATCTACCACCATCTATTTGAATTAAAGGTCTTATATCTGGTGGAACAACAGGTAGTGCTTCAATAATCATCCATTCAGGTTTATTAGCGGACTTTAAAAAGTCTTTAACAACCTTTAATCTTTTTATTAATTTTAAGGCTTTTGCACTTTTTTTATCTAATTTTGCTAATTCAGCTTCTAATTGTATTTTTAATTCATGTAAATCAATATTTTTAAGTAATTTTTTAATAGCTTCTCCACCATAATCAGCAGTAATTTTGTCATTATATAATTCTTTATAAGCTTCATATTCTTCCTGCAACAATGTGTTGCCAATACCTTTTCCTATTTCTTTTTCTACTTCGGGATCAATATCCGTAATTACTAAAATAGGAGTATCTCTTTCAATATCTCTTTCAATTTCAATTGCTGATGGATAGAATTGTTCGAATATAAGGTATTCACTAGCTGTTAATATTTCTTCTTCATATAAGAATGTATCAGCTAATTGTGTACCCTCTTCAATTTCGTCACCATCTTCAACAAATAATGTTGATCCTTCAAATATTGGCCACTTTTCTTCAACACCGTTATCATCTTTTATTTTAATCCAAGTTACTTCATGTTTTGCCTGAGTCATTTCACTTTCTATACTTACAACACCACTTCTTTTGGATATTGGTTTTTCTTTAACATGTAACACTTTTACGGCTTGTTCAACTTCAAAATCCATTTTTTCTTTAAATATTTCGTATTCAGTGTTGTGTAGCATATCGCCGTAATCAAACATGTCTGAGTCTTTTGGATCTGTAATTAACCAGATTTTTTCAACAACTCTTTTGGAACCGTAGTAAATAATATTTTCTAATTCTTTAACTGGTATATTTAATAATATAGATAAGATAGAAGGAGATGATTTTAAGAACCAAATATGAACAACAGGAGCAGCTAATTCAATATGCCCCATTTTTCTTCTTCTTGATTCTTTTGACTCAACCTTTACTCCACATCTTTCACATACAGTACCTTCATATTTTTTTCCTTTGTATCTGCCACAAGTACATTCATAATCCTTAACAGGGCCAAAAATCTTTTCACAGAACAAGCCATCTCTTTCTGGTTTAAATGTTCTGTGATTAATAGTTTCAGGCTTTTTAACTTCTCCGCTTGACCATTCTCTTATTCTTTCTGGAGAAGCAATACCCACTTTGATTTTTGCAATTTTCCTTTTAAATGATGATGTCATTTTACCCATGCTTTACCCTCCTTGAGGGGATTTATAATTTATCTACATCTAATTCATTGCCGTCTTCATCAAACAAACGAACATCTAACATTAACCCCTGTAATTCTTTTACTAATACTTTAAAACTTTCTGGAATACCAGGATCAGGAAGATTTTTGCCATTCAAAATAGCTTTATAAACTTCATTTCTACCTTTTATATCATCTGATTTATATGTTAGCATTTCAGTTAATGTATGTGCAGCACCATATGCTTCTAAAGCCCAAACTTCCATTTCACCAAATCTCTGACCACCAAAATGAGCTTTACCGCCAAGTGGTTGCTGGTGAATTAAAGAATATGGACCTGTGGAACGTGCATGCATTTTATCTTTTGCTATATGAACTAACCTTAACATATACATATATCCAATAGCTATTGGATAGTCAAAAGGTTCACCAGTTCTACCATCTCTTAATACAATCTTACCACTTTCTATTTCAACAGAATCTCCTAAATCTAATCCGTATTCCTTACGAACTTTATCTAATTCATCCATACGATTATTTTTTCTTGCTTCGTATAATGCTTGCATTATTTCAGCTTCTTTTGCACCGTCAAAAATAGGAGTAGCAAAGTGTTTTCCTGTTAATTTTGCTAGCCATCCAAGATGCATTTCTAATACCTGCCCAAGATTCATACGTGATGGAACACCTAAAGGACTAAGTATCATTTCTATAGGTTTTCCATTTGGTAAGAATGGCATATCTTCTTTTCTCAAAATATTCGAAACTACACCTTTATTACCATGTCTTCCAGCTAATTTATCTCCAACATTTAAAGTTTTCTTTGATGCTATATAAACTTTAACATATTGATTTACACCAGTTTCTAAATCAGGAATATCTTTTCTTGTATAAACTTTAACATCAATAACTCTTCCTTCAATTCCATGTGGAACAGTTAATGAAGTATCCTTTACGTCCTTTCCTCTATCTCCAAATACTGATCTAATCAATTTTTCTTCAGGTGAGGTTTCTGATTCGCCTCTTGGTGTAACCTTACCAACTAAAATATCTCCTGAAGATACATAAGCACCCACTCTTACAATTCCATGTTCATCAAGGTTTCTCAATGATTCTTTCTTTACATTTGGGATATCAGCGGTAATCTCTTCTGGTCCCAATTGGGTGTCCATAGCTTTTGTTTCATATACCTCTATATGTAAAGAAGTGAAAGTATCTCTTTCAAGTAATTCTTCGTTTACCAAAATAGCATCTTCGAAATTATAACCTTCCCATGGCATGAAGGCCACTAATACATTTTTACCTAAAGCTAATTCTCCCATATCTATAGCAGGGCCATCAGCAATAGGGTCACCTTTTTCAATGATTTCATTCATTTCAACGATAGGTCTTTGATTTATTGTAGTATCTTGGTTAGATCTAATAAATTTCCATAATGTATATTTATCTTGAACTGGATTTCCAAAATTATCTATTATATCTTTTCCATCTTCATCTATTCTATTTATTATTATAGTTTTAGCATCAATATATGAAACTCTTCCTCTATGTTTTGCTTTAATTACATACCCCGAATCTCTTGCAGCAAGCCATTCAACACCTGTTCCTACAAAAGGGGCTTCAGTAATCATTAAAGGCACGGCTTGTCTCTGCATGTTAGACCCCATCAAAGCACGATTAGCATCATCGTGTTCCAAAAATGGGATTAATGATGTAGAAACACTAACAATCTGTTTAGGAGTTACAGCTATAAATTCCACATCTTCTCTATGAACATAGGTAACCTTACCAGCATGCCTAATTTCAACATACTCAGCCTTTATTATTCCATTTTCATCAATTTCTACTGAAGCGGGAGCTATAATTTTTTCTTCTTCTTGATCAGCAGTTAGCCAATATACACCTTTTTCATATAAAACTTTACCATCTTTTACTCTATAATAAGGTGTTTCTAAAAATCCAAATTCATCAACTCTTGCAAGTATAGCTAAAGATGTTATTAAACCTATATTAGCCCCTTCAGGTGTTTCTATAGGACACATTCTTCCGTAGTGTGAGTGGTGAACATCACGAACTTCAAATTTAGCATGTTCTCTTTTTAATCCACCAGGACCAATAGCTGATAATCTTCTTTTATGGGTTAACTCAGATAATGGATTCACTTGATCCATAAATTGTGATAACTGACTGGTTGCAAAGAATTGGTTTATAGTTGTCATTATAGCTCTGGAATTTATTAAAGAATTTGGATTTAATTTTTGTATGTTTGGAATAATGCTGAGCTTTTCATTTAATATAGGCAACATTTTAGAGAATGAACGTTCAAATTCTATTTGCATTAATTCTCCAACGGACCTTACACGTTTATTACCCAAATGGTCACGAGTGTCAAGCAATTCTGGATTTTCTTTCATTTCCAATAAATGCCTTGAAGCTAAAATAAGGTCTAATTTTGTCAAAGTTTTTTCTTCTTTATAAGGATATTCAATATCTTCACCTTTTTCGATATTTCTTCCTTCAACTTCAATTAAATATTTTTTATAAACATCTTCCATCCTATTAACAATCTTTTTCCTTCCGATCATAGAAAAATCAAAAGTGTTAGGATTAAAGTATAAATTATTTATATAGTCTGTAGCAATATTAACTCTTGGAATTTCACCAGGTCTCAATTTTTTAAATAATTCTTTATAAGCATCTTCTGGAGTTAATATAGAGTCTTCTGATTCATAAGTTTTTTTAAACAAGTCTAAAGTATTTTGTGCAACAATATGAGCAACTGTTATTTCGGATATATCTAAATCAATCAATTCTTCTACAATTTTTTCCGTTAATCTTAGTCCTCTATATGTTTTTGATTCTTTATAAAATTCAGAAGTTTCAGGAACTTTGATATCAGAAAGAATAGTTATATTCTTTTCAAGATATTCTGATAAATCATAGTTTAAATTTATCTTTTGAGGGTATAAATCTAAAATAGCAAGATCAGAATCATAACCCAAAGCTCTTAAAAAGAGGAAATAATTAAATTTTCTCTTTCTGTCAATTCTAATTTGTAAAAAATCTTTACCAGGGTTTGGGTTATATATTATTTCCAACCATGCACCTTTTACAGGTAAAAAATGGGCAACAAAATAAGGTCTTGTTTGCTTAACACTTTTTTGTTCCTCGCTAACAAAATATACGCCAGGAGATCTAACAAGCTGATTTACAACTACTCTTTCTGCACCATTAATTATGAAGGTGCTTCTATCAGTTATTTTTGGAATATTTCCAAAAAATAACGAATCACTGGGTTCAATTATTTCCCCAGTACTATGATCTGTGATTCTTATTTTAGCTTTTAATGGAACTGTATAAGACAAACCTTTTTCTTTACATTCCATTTCATCAAATGTAGGATCTTCCGTCCATACATCGGTAAACTCTAAAGAAATTTTAGTTTTCCTTTTCCCTTTTAATTCAACTGTAATAGGAGTGTATTTGTTTAGAACGTCTTTTATACCGTCCTTAACAAACCATTCAAAAGAATTAAGTTGGATTTCCAATAAATCATGGAAAAGCTCAAAATCTTCATCAACTTTTCCAAAAAAATGCCTTTCTCTTTTTCCCACCTTCAATACTCGGGTGTTCACAAAGAATCACCTCGTCTTCCTAATTTTTTATTAGCAAAACAATACCGCATCAGACTAGAGCCTGATGCGGGTAAATTATATCATATAAAAGTTTATATTTCTTTAAGAAATTACTTCAATTCTACTTCTGCGCCAGCATCTTCTAATTTCTTTTTAAGTTCTTCTGCTTCGTCTTTTGTTGCGCCTTCTTTAACTACAGCATCTGGAGTACCTGCTTTTTCAACTAAATCTTTAGCTTCTTTTAAACCTAAACCTGTAATTTCTCTAACAACTTTAATTACATTTATCTTTTTAGCACCAAAGCTTTTTAATACAACATCAAATGAATCTTTTTCTTCTTCAGCTGCTGCTGCTGCAACTGGAGCTGCTGCTACTGCAACTGGAGCTGCTGCTGATACACCAAATTCATCTTCTAAAGCCTTTACTAATTCTGCTAATTCTGCTACAGTCATTTCTTTAATTGCTTGAATTAATTCTTCTCTTGTCATTCCAAAACACCTCCTGAAATTTCTTAAATACTGTTTTTATAAAATCTGTCTTATTGTTTCTCTTTTTCTTCTCTTATAGCATTTAAAGCATATAAGAATTTTCTTAATATTCCACCTAATGCGCCAACTAAACCGGAAATAGGAGCGTTTAAGCCACCAACCAACATAGCAAGTAATTGTTCTTTGGAAGGTAATTTTGCCAATTCTTCCGCTTCTTCAGCAGTAAAGATTTTACCTTCTAAAACACCGGCTTTAATTACAGGAACATCTAATTTGTTTTTCTTTTTGAATTCAACTAAAACTTTTAATGTCTCAATTGGATCCGCTTCTTTAGTGTAAAGAAGTGCAGTGTTGCCTTCTAAGAATTTTTCGAAATCTTCTAAATTTAATCCAGCATTTTTAATTGCTGTTTTAATCAATGCATTTCTTGTAATTTTGAAGGTTACCTTATTTTCAAATTTCTTATATAATTCACCTCTAAATGCATTAGATTGTGCTACAGTCATACCTTTAAAGTCTACAAAAGTAACTATTGAAGAATCTTTAAAAACGCTTTCTAATTCTTTTAACAACTCAGCTTTTTGAGCTCTTGTTAACACCGACTCACACCTCCTCTAAAAAAATCTGCGGTCCCGAGGACCGCAGAAGCACTAAAACATTTATTGTTTTATCTTCAGCGTACCTCGGCAGGCGGGTTTTCACCACATTATATATACCTGCTGTCTTCAGTACATATTCACGTGAGTATTATAACACAATGATTATTACTTTTCAGTTAAAAATTCAGAAACGTTTAATTTCAATCCAGGACCCATTGTAGGAGCTAATGCTACTTTTCTTATAAATTTACCTTTTGCTCCAGATGGTCTCATTTTTTCAATCTGTTGTATAGCTTCTACAATATTTTCCTTTAACTTTGAAGAATCAAAAGATTTTTTACCAACAGCAACGTGTAAATTACCAGTTTTGTCATTCCTTACTTCGATTTTTCCGGCTTTAAAAGCTTTTACAGCATCAGCAACATCATTTGTAACTGTACCGGATTTTGGTGATGGCATTAATCCTCTTGGACCTAAAATTTTACCTAATCTTCCAATTTCTCTCATCATATCAGGTGTGGCGATAGCAATATCAAAATCTGTCCATCCACCTTGTATTTTTTGAATAAATTCATCGGAGCCAGCATAATCTGCGCCAGCATCTAAAGCTTCTTGAACTTTTTCACCTTTTGCAAAAACTAAAATTCTTACCTTTTTACCTGTTCCATGCGGTAATGAAATATTACCTCTTACTTGTTGATCGTTTTTTCTTGGATCTATACCTAGAACCATGTGCAATTCTATGCTTTCATCAAATTTAGCATTAGCAATTTTAGGAATTAATTCTAAAGCCTCATCTAGAGTATAAAATTTTTCTCTATCGATTAATTTTTTTGCTTCCAAATATCTTTTTCCATGTTTTGACATTCGCATACACCCCCTTAACCTTCGACTACTTCAATGCCCATATTTCTTGCAGTACCTTTTATTATTTCCATAGCTGCTTCTATTGTTTTTGCATTTAAATCGGGCATTTTGATTTCTGCTATTTCTTTCACTTGAGACAATGTAATTTTTCCAACGATTTCCCTACCTGGATTTGAAGCACCTTTTTTTAATCCAGCAGCTTGTAATATCAAGAAAGATGCTGGGGGGGTTTTTAAAGTAAATGTAAAAGATCTGTCTTCATAAACAGTAATTTCAACAGGAATAATCATTCCAGCTTTGTCTGCTGTTGCAGCATTAAACTTTTTACAAAATTCCATCAAATTAACACCATGTTGTCCTAAAGCTGGACCAACTGGTGGAGCAGGTGTAGCTTTACCTGCAGGCAACTGTAATTTTACTAATCTAGCAACTTTTTTTGCCATATGTTTCCCTCCTTTGTGGTATTAGCGGGGTAACCCTCCCACCATTATCAATCAATTTTTTCTATTTCAGTTAAACCTAATTCTACTTCTGTTTCTCTACCAAACATATTTATAGTTACTTTAACAGTTTGTTTGTGTAGATCGATATTAGTTATCTTACCAGTAAAGAATTCAAATGGTCCATTAATTATTCTTACATGTTCGCCAATTACGTAATCAGCTCTTAATTTACTTTCTTTTACTTCATATCCTTCTTCTCCTGTTAATCTCAATAATGCTTTTACTTCTTTGGTTTTTAATTGAACAGGAGTTCCACCGATATTTATGAAATTAATAACATAAGGGATATTTTTAACCATTTCTTGTGTTTCTTTATTTAAAATCATTTCAATAAACATATAACCTGGGAATAATCTTGAAATCTTTGTTTTTAAAATTATGATCTCTTTTCTTGATGCAAAATCTCTTATTTCGACTTTTCCAGAAGACTTTGCTTTATATTGTCGTTTATTTCCCAAAATTTGGCCTTTCTCAACATATGTACCTTTTCTAAAAGCTGCAGAGTCAAAATTATCTTTAAATATTAAATAAACATCCTTTGTATTATTTTCTGTTTGTATAGTAACTCTTTTCAATTTTTCAACAGAAATAATAATACCATCTAAATCCGCTTCATATCCATCTTCTCTTGCTAAAGGAATGCCAGCATGAATTCTTGAATTCACTTTTAAACCACCAATTATTTTAGCGCTTTCAGGAATTAAGAAAGTTTTTGTAAATTTTTTATCTTTCGTTTCAACAATTATTTTTCTAAAATTTTTAATTTCAGAGATTATTCCTGCATTTTTTACAATTACAGGAGGTTCTTCAGCAAGTAAATCTCCTTTTTTTACATTTTCTCCATTTTTCACAAAAACTTGAGCTTCTTCAGAAACAACAATTCTATCGGTTTTTTTATTTGTTAAATCAATCTCACTTTCCTCTGGTATTAATATCTTACCAAACATTTTTTCTTTGTCATATAATTTTGCTTTTTCTTCTATTAATTCTTTAACTTTGTATTCCATTCCAGAGAAAGTTTGTAAAATATACCATTTTTTACGCATAATTATTCACCTGCTTTGCAACATCATTGAGAAGCGCTTGTGCCTAAACCACTTTTTATACCTATTATAGGATAAATAACTTTAGAAAATAAATTTAATAACCCGTAATCAGCAATGAACAAATACAAAGACACGAATATTATAATAGCTAATACTATTAAAGTTGAGGTCATTGCTTCTTTCTTGTTAGGCCATTTTACTTTTTTTGATTCTTGCATAACTGAACTTAAAAACAACCAAAATTTTGACATCAAAACACCCCCAAGATTTAATCATAACCCCCTAAATTAGGGGGTTGATTTTCTTTTTTAGAAAACTTCACAATTTATATTTTTGATTCAACATGTAAAGTATGTTTATTACAGTGAGGACAATATTTTTTGAATTCTAATTTCTTTTTAAATGTTCTTTTTCTTTGTTTGTAGTAATTTCTTCTATTGCATTCTGTACATTTTAAAGATACGGTTAAAACAGGACTTTTTGCTGCCATTTTATTCACCTCACATAACATTATAATTAATGAAATGGTGGTGAGGGAAGGATTCGAACCTTCGAAGGCAATCCGCCAGCGGATTTACAGTCCGCCCCCTTTGGCCACTCGGGCACCTCACCACCGGTAAGTAAAAAAATTAAAAAAATATGGAGCCGACGAAGGGACTTGAACCCCCAACCTGCTGATTACAAGTCAGCCGCTCTGCCAATTGAGCTACGTCGGCAACTCATCCGTGGGTTATTATACCAGATAAAAACTTTTCTGTCAATTACCTAACGATTAAGAACTTATTACCCGTTTGCAACATCGGGTGTTGATAGAAAATTTCATAACATTATTATTGAAAAAATTTTCATTGTTTTATGAAGCATACTCACGCATACTTATAATAAATTCTCATAACCGTGAAAAATTTATCATACTTATAAAAATTCAAGAAATTTCGAGTTTTTATTTTTTTGTTATATAAAGTATAATATTACTGATTTAAAAATTATAATGGGAGGGTTTAAGATGAGTATAAATGTATATTCGGAAGTGAAAGAATTAAAAAGAGTATTATTACACAGACCCGGGTTAGAATTAGAAAATATGGAACCAGATTTATTAGAAGAATTATTATTCGAAGATATACCTTATTTAAAAAAAGCACAACAGGAACATGATTATTTTGCTGATGTATTAAGAACAAATGGTATACATGTTGAATACATTACCGATTTATTATCTACAGCTTTGAGCAAAGATGAAATAAAAAAAGAGTTTATAAATGAATATTTGCAATTAAGCGAAGTGAAAAATAAATATATTTTAGATGCTTTAAAAGATTATTTGTTGAGTTTTGATACAAAAAATATGATAAATAAGATTGTTAGCGGAATAAGAATAAATGAATTTAAATTAAAAAAAGAAACATTTTCTACAAAAGTTAGAATGAACAAACAGTTTTATTTATTACCTTTACCTAACCTATATTTCCAGAGAGATCCTATAGCTTTTGTTGGTATAGGCATAGTTATTAATAAAATGAGAACAAAAGCTAGAAGAAGAGAATCATTATTTATGAAATATGTGATAAAGTATAATAGGGATTTTAAAAATACTCCAGTATATTATGATATGAATAATCATTTTGCAATAGAGGGTGGAGATATTTTAATATTAACAGATAAAGTATTAGCTATAGGAATATCTCAAAGAACTGAGCCGGAGGCTGTTGAAATATTGGCTAAGAAATTATTCTTTGAAACAGATGAAAGCTTTGAAACAATATTAGCTATAAATATTCCTAAGAAAAGAGCTTATATGCATTTAGATACAATATTTACAATGGTGGATACAGATAAGTTTTTAGCTCATTCTAAATTAGAATCAAGTTTATTAGTTTATGTAATTAAAAAAGGAGATAAAGATTTAGAAGTAATTGAGGAAAAAACATCTTTAGAAAAAATATTGCAAAAATATCTTAATAATGGTGAAGTTAAAATATTGAAATGTGGTGGAGAAGATGAAATTGCCGCAAAAAGAGAACAATGGAATGATGGGTCAAATGTTTTAGCTATAAAACCCGGAGTTGTAATAGCATATGATAGAAATTACGTGACAAATACTTTATTAAGAGAAAACGGAATTAATGTTATAGAGATACCATCAAGTGAATTATCAAGAGGTCGTGGTGGGCCAAGATGTATGTCAATGCCTATGAATAGAGGATAATATAAATTCAAATAGGAGGTGTTGGTGTGGGGACAAATAAGGTATTAGGTTTATTTGCTTTAACTATGATAGTTATAGGTTCAATGATCGGAGCAGGGATCTTTAATTCGCCAGCTGATTTAGGAAGCGTCGCTAATCCAGGTGCTATTTTAATAGGTTGGTTGATTACAGGTTTTGGTGTTTTTTCTCTTGCTATGGTTTTTCAATTTTTATCTTACAAAAAACCAGAACTTGAAGGCGGTATTTATTCTTATGCTAAAGAGCAATTTGGAGAGTTTGTAGGATTTAATTCTGCATGGGGATATTGGTGGTCAGCATTACTAGGTAATATTGCATTTTTCGCAGTTATAATGAAAATTTTAAGTGGTTATTTTCCAATTTTAGCAGAAAATAAAATAATAGCTTTAATATTTTCAAGTATTATATTATGGGTATATCATTTCTTAATTATAAGCGGGATAAGAACAGCAGGTTTTACAAATGCAATTTTAACAATTTTAAAATTAATTCCTTTATTTTTAGTAGCAGTATTATCAATCTTTGCCTTTAATCCAGATCTTGTAAAAGATATATTTTTCTCAACAAAATTAGCGGCAACAGGTGAAACTTCTTCTATATTTAATCAAATTAATAATAGCTTTGGAACAATGTTATGGGCATTTATAGGTATTGAAGGTGCTGTAGTTTTATCTAATAAAGCAAAGTCTCAAAAAGATGTAGGTAAAGCAACTGTAATAGGATTTTTAATTACATTAGTAATATATATATCGGTTTCCGTATTTACAATGGGAGTTGTTCCACCAAGTGAATTAGTCGATTCAACATCACCACTTGGAACAGTTTTGAGCAAAATAATAGGAAAACCTGGCCAATATATTTTAGATTTTGGATTTTTATTTTCTGTATTTGGTGCTTTATTAAGTTGGTTATTATTAACAGCAGAAATCCCTTATATTGCTGCGGTTAAAGATAATGTATTCCCTAAAAAATTTTCAGAACAAAATGAACATGCAACACCAGTATTTTCTTTAACAGTAACAAATATAATTACTCAAATTTTCTTATTGTCATTATTATCAGATACATTACAAAATGTATATAATACAATTTTCTATATAGCAACAACAACAATATTGTTACCGTATCTTTTTTCAGCGATATTTGGTGTAAAAATTGCCCGTGAAGAGAACAGTGGTTTATATAAGTTCTTTGGATGGATTGCAGTTATTTATACAGCATGGGTAATATATGCAGTTGGTTGGATTTATATTATAACGGCATTGGTAATTTATTCATTTGGAATTTTTGCTTATCCAGTAGCTAAAAGAGAAAAAGGAGAAATGTTGTCAGGAATGCAAAAAACTATATACGGGATAATGTGGAGTGTTTCTGTTGTTGTTATTATTCTGGTGGCAACAGGAAAGTTGGTCGTTTGATAAATAACAAAAAACCTCCGGTTTTTGGAGGTTTTTTGTTATTTTATGATATAATATAAGGTTATAATTATTTTGCAAAAGGAAGGTGGAAAAATGAAAAGATACTATGTTTTAATTTTTTTGATTATCAATTCTATATTAATTTTCTCTTTTCCAAATGACTTAATACTATTATTTGGTAATCCACATTCTCATACATCATTTTCTGATGGAGAACCAGGAACAATACCAGAGGATGCATATAAATATGCGAGGGATGTTGCAAATATTGATTTCTTAGCAGTTACAGACCACGCTTATTATTTTGAGGCTAAATATAACAACCGGGATAAATTTGAAGTTATGAAAGAAATGGCTGAAAAAGAAACAACAAAAAATTTTGTAGCATTAGCCGGTTTTGAATGGACATCAGGTAGTGGTCATATAAATGTTTTTCAAGCAAATACGTGGACTAGTCGAAATGTTAAAACAACTACAGAAGAGTTTTATAACTGGCTGGTTAACGAAAAAGCAGTAGCTCAATTTAATCATCCGATTTCTATGTTTGGTATATTCAAAAATTTTGAATATTATCCTGAAGTTGATCAATATATAAATTTAATTGAAGTAGGAAATGGAAGCTGGTCGAAAAATGATACAATAAATGATGAAATGTTTTCTAATTATATTTTAGCATTAAAAAAAGGTTGGCATGTGGGAGCAACAGTTGGTCAAGACAATCATGCTGCCAATTGGGGGACAGGAAATGATTCAAGAACGGCATTATGGGTAAAATCAAGGACAAAAAAAGAAATATTAAATTCTTTTTTCAATAGAAAAACATATGGAACTGAAGATAAAAATGTTAAACTTTGGATTGAAACAAATAAAGCTATGATGGGTGACATATATTATTATAACTCTATACCTGAAAATATAAAATTAAATGTTTATTATAAAGATCCTGATAAAGAAAATGTGAAAAAGTTAAAAATTTATACACCAAATAATTTATATGTTTTTGATAATTTACCTTTTGAATTTGAAAAAGAAATTGAAATTCCTATAGATTCACCATATTTCTTTGTTTTTGCAAGTTTAGAACAAGAAGATGGAGATAAGGTAGTTTCTACAGCGATATGGTATGAATCGAAAGATGGTATAAGGCTTTTTGACTTGCCAAAAACTGTTATGTATAAAAATTCAGGAAATAATTATAATTTTTATTTATATAACGTTCTTAATAAAAAATCCAGTGCTGATATAAAAATATATATAGATGATTCATTAAAATATGATAATAAAATTAATTTATCTTCTTTTGAGAAAAGGATGATAAATACAATGTTAAAAACCCCTGATAAAGACAAAATAAATTTAAAAATCTATATTAATAACTTATTATGGTATGAAAATGATATTATTTTAAAAGATAAAATAATTATATCAGCTATAGATATTAATCCGGAAATTTTTAAGGGAAAATATACAATTAAAAATAACCTTTCAGAAAATTCTTATATTATTTTGATATCCTCAAGTGCTTTAAAAGATGAAATTATGTATAATAAAATTGTTGAATTATCTAAAAATAAAAGGATTGGAATAGTTCTAGATGAAATTAATGAGAATTTATTAAATTTAATTCCAACTAAATATGAGATAACAACTGAAAAATTTAATAATAAAATATTAAATAAATTATACTTTAATAATGGATTTAAAATATTATTTAAAGGTAAAGAAAGAGGATTTATTCTTAATAAAAACTATGTAATATTTACAGGTAATCCTTTTGAAAGTGCAGAGAATGAAGTGTTTTTAAAAAAATTATTGAAAATAAAATAAAGTAAAAAGCAGTTCCGATTTGGAACTGCTTTTTACTTTATTGACAATATATCAATTTATATGACATATTATCAAAAAGTATTTTGAATGATTTTTTATCAGAGTTATTATAGATATGGGAGGTGATAATATGAGAGAATATTGGTATTTTATTCCTTTAGTTGGAATCGTTTTTATTTTAATGGCACTTCAAATTACAGAATATAGCATTAACGATTATTCGCTAATACCAGATAAAACCATGAATTTAAAAGATATTAAAGAAATAAAAATTACTGGTTTAAATGTAAATATAAAATTCGATCCTGAAGCCACGCAAATATATTATCCATCTAAAATATTAATTAAAAAAAGAGATAAAGAATTAATTTTAAATAGCGGAAGTAGAAATAGATATCTCGAAATAATTATTGGAACTAAATATACATATGAAAATATTGAAATAAACGGATTAAATATAACGTTAAATGGCAATGTAAATAGTAATATTGCAGAAATATCTGGAACTAATATTATACTAAAAAATACATTCACCTTTATTGGAAATACTCTAAATATTGATGGAACAAGTATAAGGATCAATGGAAATATTTTTGCAAAAAATTTAAATGTTGATAGTGTTTCGCTGATTATAGACATAAAGGCTAAAATGTTAAAAAATATAAATCTTGATAGCATATCTATAAGTGGCAATATCTTTTTTCTGGATACATGGAATGATTCCAGAAATATTAAAATAAATTCTATTTCAGAAAATATAACAGTAAAAATGAATAAAAATAATACTGGTAAGATAAATTCAAATAAAAATATTCAAATTATAAAATATTGAGGAGGTGTATATTATGAAAAAAATGATTTTAATTTTTACTCTGGTATTTTCTGTTTCAATATTTTCAATTAATTTTGGTGGCGGTGGATATATACTTAATTACATTCCTAAAGATCAGGTAAAACAGATTAACCCTTTAAAAGATTATTTATCTTTCGATGAATTAATTTTACAAGGTGGTGGCGGTTTTGGTATAATACCAGGCGGTTCTTACTTTGGTGGAGAAGGTTATAGTGGTGAAACTACAAACGGAAATTATAAATTATATGTTTCTCAAGGATATTTCACTTTCGGAAAACAAATTAATTTAAACATAATAAATATTGATGTTGGAATTGGCCTGGGTGGCGGAGAAACTATTGTAAGTAAAAAAGTTGATGAATCAAGAAATGGAAAATCTATTGATGATATTGTAAATAATATTGATTCTGTTCCATATGTGGTACAATTAAAAAGAGAAGAAGTTTCTATTTCCCCAAGAGCTAAAATTTATTTAAACCTAATGGAATTCTTAAGTGTTGTAATAGAAGGTAAATTCACATATAATTATTCACCCGAAAACTGGAAAATTGAAGGAGAATATCAAATAACGGATAATGTGCCTAATTATAACTACTATTATTCATTTGGAGCGGGAATTATCTGGGGGTTCTAATGAAAAAACGGATTATAATTATATTACTTTTACTTTCTTCATACGTATTTTCAGAAAATATATTAAATTACTATCTGAATAATTTTGATAAATTAAATAAGGCTGAATTAAATAAGATATTAAATACTACAGAATCGAGTAAAAATGGATTAAATAAAATAATCCATGGGAGTGTGTTGGTTAAAAAAGCAAAACATGAATGGTTTTTACCTTTAAAATATTATTATCTTTATAGTGGAATGCTGGAAATGAAAGAGGTTGTCAAAGAGAATTTTGACAACCTCATATATCGATATATAAGAGGAAAAACCGCATTTGAAATTTTATCATATGACTTTGCGAGAAAAATTTTTATTAATGATTTTGAATATATTTATATTAGAGTGAATGATGATTTCAAAAATAAATTTGACTTTGGTGAAGTATTGTATAAATTATACCGGATATATGAATTTGATAATAAAGAAAAAGCAAAATCTTTATTAAAAAAATTAAAAGAATATCCAAATTATTATAGGTTGATATATTATGAAAAATAAAAAATTGCACATTATTTTAGTAGAAAATCAGATAAGTTCTATATTTATATTAATTCTCATATATATTTTTTCTCCTTATTTTAATTTCTGGCATGGATTAATAATTGCCGAAATTTTTTCTAATTCAATTGGAATAATATATTTTTTACTGGAAAAATTATTGTATTCGTTTATAAAAATTGAAATACAATTTTTAAGAAAAATTTTACAATTTTTAATTTTGATTTTTAGTTTTTTTTCTGGTATAGTTATTTCAGAATATATTATGTCAAATTTATTATCATTTAATCTTTCCCCTTCATATAAATACTTATTTTTAATTGTTAATATTATACTTATTTTTTTAATTGTATCAATAATTTTAATATATAGAAAACTCAGAATTAAAATCATTGAAAACGAAAAATTAAAAAGCGAAAAGTTAAAATCAGAATTAATAGCGCTTAGGGCTAAATTAAACCCACATTTTCTTTTTAATACATTGAATGCTATAATAGATCTGGCATATGAATCTCCTGAAAAAGTTGAACAAATTATTATAAATCTTTCAGACATATATAGAAAAATATTATACTCTTCAGACAAAGATTTTTGTACTGTTGAAGATGAATTAAATATAGTAACAAAATATCTAGAAATTGAAAAAGTGAGACTTGGAGATAGATTAAAATATTATATAAACATTGATAAAAAAACTTTAAATTATAAAATTCCTACACTAATTATAGAACCTTTGGTGGAAAATGCCATAATCCATGGCATTGCTCCAAAAAAAAATGGCGGTTTTATAAATATAAATATACATCTAAAAAACACTTTATTTATAATAGAAATATCTGATAATGGTATAGGAAAAGTTGAAAATATAAGATATGGCTTTGGCATTTCAAGTGTTATCAATAGACTAAATCTTATATATAAAAATAATGCTAATTTTAATATATATCAAAATAATCCATCAGGTATAAAAGTTATTATATCAATACAAAATATGGGGGAAATATGATGATTAAATGTATTATAATCGAGGATGAAGAGAGAGCTTTAAATAGATTAAAAAAAATGCTGGAAAATTTTGAAAGCATTGAAATAATAGGTGAAAGCAAAAATGGTGACGAAGCCATTGATTTAATAGAAGAAAAAAGACCTGATCTATTATTTCTTGATATTAATCTACCAGAAAAAAGTGGTTTTGAAATTTTAAAAAATTTATCTTATGAACCACTTGTGATTTTTATAACGGCATATCAAGAATATGCTATAAAAGCTTTTGAAGAAAATGCTATAGATTATTTACTAAAACCTTTTGATTTAAAACGATTAAAAATAGCTATAGATAGAACAACGGAAAGAAAAAAGTTATTAACTAAAAAAATATTAGATAATATTAATATACAATACATAAATAAATTTTCGGTAAAAGACAGAGATATTATATTAATAATTCCAGAAACTGATGTATATTACTTCAAGGCAGAGGATAAATATGTTTTTTTATGTACAAAAAATCAGGAATATTACTATGATGATACTTTAAAAAATTTAGAAATGAAATTAGACCCGGAAAAATTTATTAGAATACACAAAAGTTATATTGTCTCAATTGAACATATAAAAAAATTTAAAAAATTTTTTGTTCGGGATTATATTTTAGAACTTGATAATGGAACTGAACTGAAAATTGGCAGAAGCCATTTAAATTATATAAAAAATAAATTCAATTTTTAAACGGAGGTGCAACTTATGATTAAAGCAAGGAATTTGGTGAGGAAATTTGGGGATTTCACTGCGGTAAATAACATAAACCTTGATATCAAACCCGGAGAAATCTATGGTTTTTTAGGCCCAAATGGTGCAGGAAAAACCACTACTATAAGGATGCTAACCGGAACATTACAACCTTCAGATGGAAATATCGAAATTCTTGGAATGAATATGAAAACACATGAAATTAAAATCAAAGCTAATATCGGAGTAGTTCCTGACGAACCAAAAATGTATGAAAACTTAAAAGGATCGGAATTTATTGAATTTATTATGGATATATATGAAGTCAGAAAAGATGATGCAAAAAAAAGGCTTGATGAAATCTGTGATGCCTTTGAAATTGATTATCTTGATTCTTTTATTGGAGATTATTCTCATGGAATGAAACAAAAGTTAATGGTTGCTTCTGTATTAATGCGAAAACCAAAAGTTATATTTTTAGATGAACCTACAGTTGGCCTCGATGCAAAATCTGCAAAAATATTAAAAATGCTAATAGAAAAATACGCTCATGAAGGTGCAACAATATTTATGACAACACATATTCTTGAGATTGCAGAAAAAATGTGTGATAGAATTGGTATAATATCAAGTGGTAATTTAATAGCTGAAGGAACATTGGAAGAATTAAAAAGCCTATCAAAAACTGGTGAAAAACAAACACTTGAAGATTTATTCCTTGAATTAACAGGTGCTGGGGAATTAGATGATATAATAAAGGAATTATAGGGGGGATCTAATGAAAAATAAGATTATATTAATATTAAAATATTCATATCAAAATAAATTAAGACCAAAACAGAAAAAAGATGGCACATATAAAAAGCGAGGCCCATGGGGAGCTTTAATGGCTTATATACTTCCTGCTATAATATTTGGAGGTTCTCTCGCCCCGATGATGTATTTTATGTTTAAAGAATTAAACATTCCGTTTTCTCAATTAGGTATAAATTTGCCCTGGACTATTTTAGATGTGATTTTTGGAATGTGGTTTCTACTTATGGGATTCATGTTTTTCTTAAATTATTCACCTGCTATTGTTGCAAATTTATATGAAAGTGAAATGACTCAATTGTTGCTTTCTATGCCAATAAGGCGTTCATCGATATATATAGCAAGTGCCATTGATAGTTTAATAATGGCCGGGCTCCCTCTGGGAATGATGATACCAATTTTTGCAGTTTATGCTTTAATAGCTAAAAATAGCATTATTTTCAGCATACTTGGAGGCATTGGATTTTTAATTCTATTGTTATTAATTTCAAATTTAGGAGGTATATTATTTTCAAAATTTTTAACAAAAACGTCCGCTAAGCGCTGGACAATGATTATGTATTTTATAAGTATTTTTTTCTATGTTGGAATTAGTAATTTACTCCCCAACTTTGCAAATACTCCTCCTTCTCAATTAGCCAACGCCCTTGAAAGAATGTCAAATATAATCTTAAATATTTTCTGGCCTCATACATGGGTAATTAAAGTAATGAAAGGTAGTATTCCTTTCTTGATTTTGCTGTATTCAACTATACTTATATTATCTTATGTAATTTATTACTTATCAAATACACTTGAATTTTCTGTATCAAGAAAAAAGGGAAAAAAGAAAAAAGCAGAAATTAAGTTTAAAAGCTCAAAATTCCCAATATTAAAAAAAGATTTTAAACTGCTTTTTAGAGATTCACAAACGTTTTTCCTTTTATTATATCCTTTATTTTTTCCAATAATATTTATGTTTTCTTCTACATCACTTGATATGATAAGTATTATTTTTGTTATGATCGCTGCTATTTATGCTGCAATGGTTGCTATTTACGCCATTTCATATGAAGGGAAATTATGGCCAGTACCAAAATTATACCCTATCAAAATAGGACATTTAATTTTTTCAAAAGCATTTATGCCTTTTATAATATACGTTGTTGAGTATATTGCTATAACAGTATTAATATATTTATCAGGAAAAGCATCTATAGAGGTTTTTTGGAGTATTATTCCAGTAATTTTAATAATTATGTATTCTTCCATACTCGGAATTAGTCTTTATTTAAAAAATCCTAAAAGAGATTTATCCCAAAAAAATATTATAAGTGGAAAAGAAGTTTTTTATCTTGAAGGCATTATTCTTGGACTTGGACTTGGAATATTTTTGCCAGGAAATTTATATATTTCCTCTTTAAAAAATATAGAAATAAAAGAACAATTAATTGATTTCTTATTTGACTCAACTGCTTTATACCATTTTCTCGGGGGAGTATTGCCTATAATCTTAATATTCTTAACTATATATTTATCTTATAAAGAATTAAATAACGTAAAAGAAAGAATGAAGAAATGGGAATGAAAAACAATTCTAAGACAATTTTAAGAAACAAAGTATATAATAGTATTACAACCCCTTAATATAAATAATAAAATAACCAACATTGGCTCCCTTATGGGAGCATTTTTTTATGATATAATTTTTATGTATAAAATCAAGAAATATTGGAGGTGTAGGATGCTAACAGCAGAATTATCACAAAAAATTATAAAAAACGTGGGGAAGGTGATAAAGGGGAAGGAAGAACAAATTAAAATGGTTTTATCTGTGTTTTTTTCTAATGGTCATGTATTATTAGAGGATGTACCAGGAACAGGAAAAACTATGTTAGCAAGAGCTCTGGCAAAGTCTTTTGATCTAAATTTTAAAAGGGTTCAATTTACACCAGATTTATTACCTAATGATTTGATAGGATTATATATATATGACAAGAATAAAAATGAGTTTGTTTTAAAAAAAGGACCAATCTTTACCAACATTCTTTTAGGAGATGAAATTAATAGAGCAACCCCAAGAACTCAATCAGCTTTATTAGAGTCATTAGCAGAAAGTCAGGTTACTATTGACGGAATTACTCATAAATTATCCCAAAGTTTTTTTGTTATTGCAACTCAAAATCCTATTGAATTTGAAGGTACATTTCCATTACCTGAGGCACAATTAGATAGATTTATGATCAGACTTAGTTTGGGGTATCCGGATATAGAAAATGAAATAAAAATGCTTGACTCACAGGAGAAAGTGCATCCGATAAACAATATAAATAGTATTTCGAATATTGATGAAATTATGGAAGTAAAAAAAGAAATAAAGGGTATTCATGTTTCAGATGAAATAAAAAGATATATAGTTGATATTATAAACAGGACAAGAAATCATAAAGATATAAAGGTTGGTGCCAGTCCAAGGGGATCAATATCATTAATGCAATTATCAAAAAGTATGGCAGCAATAGAAGGTAGAGAATTTGTAATTCCAGATGATGTAAAAAAAATCGCGCCATATGTTTTAGCTCATAGAATTATATTAAAAGCTGAAGCAAAAATAAAAAAAGTTTCAACATATAAATTAGTAAACGAAATTCTTGAAGAAGTAAAGGTAATAAAGTAGATGATAATATGAAATATAAAATAAAAGGTTTATTATTGATGTCTATAGCTTCTATATTATTTAATATATTTTATTTTAGCAATTATACAATATTGCTATTAGTGTTGGTTTTGTTTGGATGGTATGAATTTTTTCAAAAGAAAAAAGTATTTGAAAATTTAGAAATTGAATATGATTTAGAATATGAAAAATGCTTTATTGAAGAAGAAATTGAATATAGAATATATTTAAAAAATAACTCCAATGAAGATATCTATATTACAATATCACCATCAAATTTATTAAGCAGATTAAAACCACCGTTTCAAAGAATAAAATTATTATCAAACGAAAAGAAAAAAATAACATTTATTACATCTTTTGGTACGAGAGGAATTAAAGAGATTGGTTATATAAGTATAAATTATAAGACGCCTTTGGGATTTGAATTTTGGAAAATAAAAAAGGTTAATAAAACTATAGAGGTTTTGCCAGAATTCATATATTCTGAATTTAACAAAGAAAGTTTAAAAAAATTACTTCCTGGACAGAAGTCAAATATTAGGGTTTTAGAAGACGTAACCTATGTGGAAAATATTGATGAATATAACAATGAACCAATGAATAGAATAAATTGGAAAGTTTCTGCAAAATACGATAAATTAATGGTAAAAAAATATGCACATACATCAACAGGAAAAGTTTATATGTTTGTTGATTTGAATCTTCCAGATGGTATTCCTAAGAATAATATATTTTGGAAAAGTGAAAGAAAGATATATGAAGAGTATGCATTAAAGGCAGCTGCAAGTATTATAAGAAATCAAAAATTAAAACATGAAGATGTTAATCTCGTTGTGATAGGAAAAGAAATAAAGAGAATTTCTTCAAATGATTGGATAAATTATTATGATATTCTTTCAATTTCCACAGGAACAGAAGAACCAGAGTACAAAATAGAGGAGATAATAGAACATGATCTTCCATATTTTACATATGAAGATACTGTAATTATAATATCAATACATTTAACAGATAAAATAATTCCAGATTTAATTAAGTTAAGAGCAAAAACTTCTAAGGTTATAGTATTAATAATGCCATATGGTTTTAGAATAGAACATGAAGGAAAATTAAATATAAAAGAGCATGATATGTTCAGGATAGAAGCTATAGATCTTGAAAAAAAAACTATTTTGCTTGAAGAAAATCATATAATTGTAAGATTAGTGTCACCTAATAATTCATTAACAGAAATTTTTGAAACAATCTAAGGAGGGGGTTTTATTGAAAAAGCAAGGACTTATATATCTTTTTTCAATTTTTTTAACCTTTATACCTTTTAATTTGAATACCGGTATACCTCTTTTAATAATGGGAATACTATTTTCTTTTATATACATAAAAATTAGAAAATTTGGAATGCCTTATTATATAGCATTTCTTGCCTTATTTGGTATATTTATGATTACATTTTTTATACTTAATGCTTTTGGTTCAATGAATTTATATTATAGCTTGAATATTATAGCAATTTCTATTTTATCTTATTATTTGCCTCAAGAATCAAAAGAAATAATAAAATATACCTTTATATTCTTAATATTAATAATTCTTTTGAGGCATTTAATTAATCCAATATTCCCACTAATTACGCTATTGATATCATTATTTGAATTATTGAAAGAACAAAAAAATAAAAAAATAATCATTGCCATGTATGCTATATTTATTATTTTTAGCCTTTTGAACTTTAATGTATATTATAATCCTTTTAAAGATTTCCATTTTTCACCAGATACATCTCTTTTAAAAGAAAAACAATTTGAAAACTCGGAGTTGAACAATTATTTGAATGAACAAAATGAAAAACAAGTTGTTCAAAAGAAAAAAGAAGAGATTTTAAAAGATATTACAGTAGAAGAAAAAAATATTATTAAAAAAAATAATAATATTGTAGATGCAATAATATTAATCAATGTTATTATTGGAGGGATTTTAGCTATAGTTACAGCTTTTATTACATGGAGATATTTAACCAAAAACGAAAAGAGAAAGGTAATTATTTCAACAATTGTATTTTTTACTATAATAGTTTTACTTGGAACAGGTATTGTTTATTTAGAAAGAGGAAGAGAATTAATGGTTGATAAAGAAATAAATTCAATTGATTCATCAAATCAACTTTCAAATCGTAATGCTATATCTTCAGAACAACAAATGAATATTTTTAGAGAAATTGCATCATCGCCAAGAACTGCGTATTTAAAATTATATCAGGAAATAAAATGGATATATTTGATAAGTACTATATTATTTGGAATACTTTTACTTTTTATAATAATAAAATTTTTAAACAAACAAGAAAAAGAAGAAAAATTTGTAAAGGAATTCTCTATTGAGAAATATGAAGAAGAAAACATACCAGATTTAATAGATGTTGGATATAAATATATTAGAAAAAGATTTTTTAAACCACTTTCTCATTTAACACCTTATGAATTGTTATATAAAACAGATAGTTCAAAAGAATTTGAACTTTTAACAAATCTTTTTGTTCTAAAGGAATATGGAGAAAAAAATTTTGATTACACAAAAGAGGATATAAAGAAAATTATTGCCAAATGCATTGATTATCTTAAGAAAAATTCAAAAAAGGCTTGATTATTAAGTTGATATTAATAGCTCATGTCTGCTCCATGTTGAAATAATATAAGTTAATAGAAGTGAAAAGATAAATGATAAATAACATAATAGTTCGGATACCTAATTGTATAAAAATAAAGATATAATAATATTGAAATCATTATAAAGGGGAGGGAGAGACATGAGAATCATAAAAGATTTTTTAAATAAGAAATTAGATTATATGTTAAGTAGAGCTTCTGAAAGCGAAGTAGATGGATTAGTAGAAAGCTTTAGAGAAGAAGCATTAGAAAAGATATATATGAGTAATAACTTAATATAAGAAGCCCATTAGAGGGCTTCTTTCTTTATTCTTAGGGTACTGACATCCCAATAAACTACTAAACCATCAAAATTACATTTTTTAATTTCTTCAATTAGTTTTCTAATTTTTTCATTTTCATCAACAACCTCAATAACTATAGGTAAATCTTCACTTAAAGTTAAAAAATCTACTCTATGAACATGATGTTTTTCACCAAACCCCATGACACCTTTTAATACAGTAACTCCTTTTAATCCATGTTCATAACATAGTTTTACAATATGTTTATAAACAGGTTCATGTCCGCAATGATCACTTTCACCTAAATAAATTCTTAAAAAATTCATGTTCCCATCCTCCCCAAAGCATAACCTAAAAATGCAGCAATAAGGCCTAATATAATACTTATAATTAGATATAAAAAAGAATATAAAGTAAAGGACTCTTCATTTAACATTATGGTTTCATACATGAAAGTGGAGAATGTAGTATAAGAACCTATAAAACCAGTTGAAAAAAACAACATAAAATTTTTAGGTATTTCTAATTTATGCATACTCAATGACATTAAAAAACTCAATATAAATGCTCCACTAATATTAACTAATAAGGTGCCATAAGGCATATTTCCCAGCGCAAAGATAGTATTTATATATTTTGATACTAAATATCTTGAAATAGCGCCTAAAAAGCCTCCAAGGCCTATATAAATTAAAGTCATAACAACCTCCGTTCTTTCTAAATTTAAACGGAGCCTAAAGGCTCCGTTTAAATTATTATCCTTTTACTTTTGCTTTTAATTCTTTTCCAGCTTTGAATTTAGGTACTTTTCCACCAGGGATTTCAATAGCTTCTTTTGTTTGTGGATTAACGCCTTTTCTTGGTTTTCTTTCAACAACTTCAAATGTACCAAAACCAACGATCTTAACGCTTTCACCGTTACCTAAAGCTTCAGATACAACTTCAACAAAAGAATCAACAAATAAAGCGGCTTCTTTCTTTGTAACATTAACTTTTTCAGCTAATGCGCTAACGAGTTCCTTTTTGTTCATACATGCACCCCCTATATATTGATAATAAACACATTTCACTGGAATTTTACCACATTTTTTTTTTAAAATCAAGCAGCAATGTAAATTTTAGAGATTTTTACTGTATAATAATTTTGAATTCATAGAGCTTATACTTAGTTTATTAAAAAAATACTAAAAAACATGTCATTGATTAGAAACCACTTAGGACTGGAAATGTAATATTTCTTTTGGTAAAATATATTCGGTCGGTTGGGGACGTGGTGCAGTTGGTTAGCATGCCGGTCTGTCACACCGGTGGCCGCGGGTTCGAGTCCCGTCGTCCCCGCCAAAAAACTCCTGGAGAAATCCAGGAGTTTTTTATTTTACATCACACATATCATTCATTATATTCAAAGGCTTCGTCACTTGATGGAGTTACATCTATTTTTATATAAAATTGCCAGTAATTGTTATCTTTAGAACCTATAATAAGCTTTGTCGTTTTATCAATAATAGCATTTCCAAATTCAAAACCTGTTCGCATCTCATTTAATTTATAATAAAGATTGATTTCATAACCTATTTCATGTTCAATATCATTTAATTTTTCATAATTATAATTCCATAATTGAGTATTAATATAAAAATTCTTAATAGGAATTAAAACGCCTTCGAAATAATATTTTTGAAAAACATCTTTATTTTCTTCATCATTCAAATTTACAGTAAAATTTTTATATCCGAATTTAGCATAATTTTTTCCAAGTTGTAGTCTAAAAAAACTATCCAACACTTGATTATAAACAAATTTATCTTTATTAAAATCAATTGCAAAGTTATAATTAACATATAAAGAATTTTTATCAAAAAGTTTTGTTATTTGACTTCCAAGAACAAGTGTGGTCGATTCTTCTGAATATATTTTGTAAATCGAATCAAAATTTAAATATTCTGCACTTAAACTAATTGGATAAATATAATAAGGTAATGTATTATCTTTTTTCCAGATAAATTTTATATTTGGAAGAAAGTAAGTATCAAATATTTTGAATCTGTTTTTATAACCAAATTTCAAATACTTTTTTTCTTTTAATTCCTTTTCTAAAGTATAGTTATATTCATTTCCAATTTCAATATTTTTTGAAGTTAATATATTATCTATATCTAATTCAAAATTATTAAAATTAATATAATTTGCAACTTCTAATTCAATTGGAGTTGACTTTTCGCTTTCAATATTTTCACTTTCTTTTTTTAAATATACGCCAGTAAAATAAAAACCATTATATTTAAGGTATGAATATATACCATTTTCAATATATGTAGTGTCTATACTAATAGTTTGAGAATACGAGTTTAAGGCATTAATTTGTCCTTCAATTTCTTCAATAGCATTGTTTATGGAAACGATTGTTGAACTTGAAGAAACATCTGTTCCTGGATCAGAAATGTAAATTTCACTGATATATTTGTTCTTTAAATATTCCAATGTTGCTTTTAATTGATTTAATCTTTCTATTTCATTATTTTTTGTTGTTGAATTTATATAATAAATATTTTTCAAATAAGTATTTATGTCATTTTTTGTATATACATTAAGATAATCCACTCTAAAATTTTTATATTTGTATTGTTCTATTAAAAATCCGTATTCTGAATTGTTCAATAAATTTTCCCAATTAAAGATAATACCTTCGCTTAATTTATCTTCGGATACAACATAATCCTCTGATAAATCTTTATAATATGCGGTAATTTTATCTTTATAATCAATTCCAAAGTAATTGGATTTAAATAAAAAAGAATACTCATCATTAAAATGAATTTTTAATTCATCAAATTCAGGAAAATCATTGTAGTTTTCAAAGGATAACATCCATTTTTTAGAAAACAAATAATCACTAAATGTTATTTTATACGAAATATCAAGATTATTTTTTATATCAATTCCATTTTCATCTAACAGAAGTTTATATTGTATATACCAATAATCTATATTAAAATCAATAGAAAAAGAAATTATAGTAGCAAATAAAACAAATATAATTAATAACTTTTTCATATCATTCCTCCAATACATTTTACTTTTTAAAAGTATAAAAAATCCCGGCTTTTGCCGGGATTTGATTTTAATATTAAAATTCTACAGTTCCTGTAACGTATGCATACCAGTGATATCCACCAAATCCAGAAGCATTACCTGTATAATAATAGAAATCTCCAAAATCATCATCATAAGAATATCCACTTACTTCATTACCTAAGTGAGCACCTAATTCAATAACTGAATTTGGATTATATGCAATATTCAAAGAATAACCAAAATCATCTTTTTTATCAGCATCAGCTTCAGACGCGTCGATATATGCATATAAATTAGCATCTACAGAAACTTTATCTACAGGTTTTAAAGTTACATATGGATTTGCAAATAACCAATATGTTTCCCCTGGATTATCTAATAAGTTTGGAACTCTTGCAAATAAACTATATCCTGCAGTTACTATATCAAATGTTTGAGAACCTGTAACTTTAACGGAGAATCTTAGAACATTTGTTGCAACATCTGTTGTATCCCATTCTCTTGTAACTTTTAACATTTCAAGATTTGCTAAATCAGCAAATTTCTTTGCGAAATTAGCATAAGCTGAAAATTCTGGAGTAGCATCTGATGATAATTTGTATAGTCCGTCTACACCTAAAGTTAAACCAAAATCAAAATTAGATGTTAAAGAAGCATATACTTCTGATGCATCTCCTGACCATGCTTGGTTTACTAAAGCTAATTTATTTATACCTTTTTGATATTTGAATGAAACATATGGTGATAATGTCACGATTCCAGCTTCAAAATCTTTACTATAATCTACGAATATTCTCATAGCTTTTTCTGATAAATCTGTTTCTGTAGCACTTTGAGCACCATATACAGCATTTACCCCTAACCCTTTTAATCCTTCTTTACCGGATAAATTAACGTCTGCTGAGTAACCTAAAGCTACTCCAGATGTTCTTGCCATTGGGGCTGAAGCCCAGAATGCACCAGCAGCTGTTAAGTCAAACATTCCAAGATCTAAAGATTTTTTTACTGCAAAAACATCAGAATTTAAGAAAGAAGCATCTTTTGTAGATGTTGAATGATCAGTAACATCATAACTAGAACTTAAATCAACATATAAAACGTCTAATCCAAAATCTTTTACAGTTAATTCGGCATAATGAGATCCTAAAGGATCATCTGTAGAACCATCATAATTGTTATCATAGTTAGCAACTGTGTATGAAGAGAAAGTTCCATAGTATGGATAGTTAGCTAAATATAATTTTACATTTGCATCTTCGTATGTCATATCGCTAATTCCAAATGTTGTCCAACTATCTAAACCAAAAGATCCTGAAACATTTGCAGATAATGTTGCTGAGTCATCAGCACTTACACCTGTAGGTATTGTTATATAAATACCTGTGTGTAATGTGTAACCTGCATAATTATCAAATTGATTAAAACTCAAATCAAGACCATTTTCATCTAACCCTAAGGTAAAAGTAACACTTCCTTGTACCCAAGCTTCTGTAGAAACTTCTACGTTTGTTTGAGCAAATAACGAAAGAGAAAATACTAATACGGATAACAATACCAAAACTTTCTTCATGCAAACAACCTCCTTAAATATAATTTAATTTGAATTAAACTGCAATTATTTTATCACATTTGTAAATAAAAGTCAAGAGTTCTTAACGTCAAATTAATTAATCAGGTGATTAATTATTTTACTACAAATGGTAATACTAATGCAACACCTGCTAATGCTATTCCAACCATTGCTAACATGTTAGCCTTGTTTGATGATTCTTCATTAGCAGCAACTTTTCCTTCAACATTAACCATTCTATCTGATAAATCTTTAGATAAATATTGAACTTTTGATAAATCACTTGAAGTCATTCCTAATTTATCTTCTAAATCTTTACTCTTTTTTGTTAAGCTAATTAAAACTGTTTGATTTGCAGTTACAGCTGATTCAATTGCATTTAATTTTGTGTTAATACCTTCTAATTTTGCTAATTTATCTTCATCATTTGACAATCTATCTTCTAAATCAAGAGTTTTATATTTTAATTCCATTAAACTTCTTGCTGTATAAGTTTTGAAAGTGTCAAAATTTCCAGATAATTCATCCACTTGATCTTGAAGATCTAACATATCTTCTACTAACATATCTGCGTTGTTAAATGCTCTGTAAGCAACTTTTGTTATTGTTTCTAATTTTGCATTTGTCTTTTCTAAATCTTTTGATAACTTATCTACAGTATCCATATCAGCTTTTTTTGAAATCATATCTTTTAATTCTTGATGTTCTTTTACATTTTGTCCAGCAACATAATCTAAATCAGATTTTACTGTATCTAATTCTTCCCATAATCCATCGATATTTTCGATATTTACAGCAACGTCATCAGATAACGAGGATAATCCTGCTAATTTTTTATCTAACATTTTTAAAACTGTTTCTACTCTTTTAATATCTTCGGCTTTTGCTAAAACAGGGTCATTTTCAACATAAGTCAATGTATCTGATAATAATACAGCAACTTCAGCTTTTGTTAAAACAATGTCTGGATTGAAATTATCTTCCATAGGAAGAATACCTCTATTTGCTAAGTCCATAACATACTCATATGCCCAATGATCTTCTGGAACATCTTTAAATGCAAAAGATAATACTCCAAAAAGAACTAATGCCAATACTAAAAGTGTTTTACGCATACGCTCTACCCCCTCTTTTAAATTTTGAATTTTTGATTTCTAAAACGCACTAATTATATTATACTATAAAATATTAAAAATTTGTCAATTAGTATTTAGTTTAAAAAATCTTCTTTTCCCAATTCTTAGTATTTCATCGCCCTTAATTTCTAATAATTGGAAAGGATCATTGATTTTAATGTCATTTAGTTTAACGGCACCTTGATTAATCAACCTTTTTGCTTCACTTTTACTGGACACAGATTTGGTTGCCATTACTAAGTCTATAGCTTTAATAGGAGAATTTACAGCTATTTCGTTAATTTCGTCGGGTATATCTTTCTTCTGGAACACCTTGATAAACTCATTTTGAGCATAATCAGCTTTTTCTTTACCGTGGAAAAACGTAACAATTTCATGAGCTAATAGCATTTTTATATCTCGAGGATTAATAGAATTGTTTTTCATTTTCTCTTCATATGTTTTAATAGTATCTTCAGGTATATCGGTTGCTAATCTCATATACTTTAATATTAAGCTATCTGGAATAGACATAACTTTTCCATACATATCAAAAGGTTCATCCTCAAATGCAATGTAATTATCGTAAGATTTACTCATTTTTAAATTTCCATCTGTTCCTTCTATTATAGGCATTGTTAACACAACTTGAGGTTCTTGACCATAAGCTTCCTGAATTTTTCTTCCAACGAGAAGATTAAACAATTGATCAGTTCCACCAATTTCAATGTCAGCTTTCACCATTACTGAATCATATGCTTGAGCTAAAGGATACATAAATTCAGAAACACTTATAGGTTCATTTTTAGCCAATCTTTTTGCAAAATCATCTCTTTCTAACATTCTCGCAACAGTATAATTAGAGGACAGTTTTATAATATCATAGAAAGAAAGTTTATCCAACCATTCACTGTTATAGCGTATCTCGGTTTTTTCTGGGTCAAGAATTTTAAATGCTTGTTTTTTATATGATTCTGCATTTTGTTCAACTTCTTCTTTTGTAAGCATAGGTCTTGTTTTTGAACGACCCGATGGGTCACCAATTCGTGCAGTAAAATCTCCGATGATTAAGACTACCTGGTGACCTAAATTTTGAAATTCTCTTAACTTTTTTAAAACAACAGCATGACCTAAGTGAAGATCTGGTCTTGAAGGATCTACACCTAATTTAACTCTTAAAGTTTTTTTGGATTTTAAACGCTTTTTTAAATCTTCTTCAGTTATTAAATCTATGGTATTTCTTTTTATAATTTCAAAATGCCTTTCAAAATCCACTATTCAATCACCTCGCAAGAAGTGCTGCTACAACAAAACATGAAATCATGAATAAAATACCTGCCCATAAAGCCATTCTTGCAGCTGGGTCAAGACCTTTTTCTCTTCCAAACATTGTATGGGAAGCACCTGATCCGAAAGCGCCGCCTAATTCAGCGTTCTTTTGCATTCTTTGTAATGCAAAATAAATTAAAGCAATAGATAAAATAATATGAACAATAACTGCTAATATTGTTAAAATTGACACTTCATCTTCCTCCTTTACATTTTTCTCCTTAGTCTCAAAAAATATTATACACTAAAACTTTTGATAATTCAAGTAAAAAATGATTTTTAGAAAATTTTTAGTGTATTTTGTTTTAGGAAATTAAATTGTGTGAAATAGATTTTAAACATAATATTGTTAAAATTTATCAGATATTGTGTAGAAGTAGTGAAAATTTTTTCGAATTAATATATATGATATAGAGATTGGAGGTGTAGATATGCCTATATATAGATATATTTGTGAAGATTGTGGAAATGAATTTACAGTTATGCATGGAATGAATGAAGAACCAAATGTTTTTTGTGAGCAATGTGGAGGTAAAGCTAGAAAAGGTATAGGAAGAATAGGAATTAGTTTTAAGGGAAACGGTTTTTATATAAATGATTCGAAAGGATCAAGTAAATCATCGAAATCTAAATCAACATCGTCAACATCGAGTGAAAAAAAATAAGGCGGCATAGCCGCCTTATATCCCCCACGGATTATAAGATTATTATCTCTTCCCCTTGCCACCTCTTTTCTTATCGAGTCTTTTTGAGTACTCTGATAATTTTCTGTCGCTGTCTCTTAAGAATCTAGTGAGCTTTTTTTCGAACTCATCATCTTTCTTTTCTTCTTTGACATCTTCAGTTTTCAAGGAGAGTTCAACCTTTCCATCTTTTGTTTTTCCTATGATTTTTCCTTCGAGCTCTTGACCAACTTTTAAAAAGTCAGAAATGTTTTTTACATAGTCATTTGAAATCTTTGAAATGTGAATAAAACCTTCTTCACCAGATTCTAGTGTAACAAATGCTCCAAATTTTTTAATGTCTTTTACCGTTACTTTCACAGTTTCTCCAAATGCCATACTTTTAGCCACAAATACTACCTCCATAAAATAATTTATATATAACAATATGGGAGGTTATCCTCCCACTTATGAGTTGAGAAATTTTGCATATTTATTTTTAAACTTTTGAACTCTACCTTCTGTATCAATAATTTGAGAACTTGATTCTCCTAAATAGAATGGGTGACATTTTGAACAAACATCAACACGAAAGTTCTCTTCTGTGCTGTATAATTGATGTTCAGCACCACATGCGCATCTTACTGTGATGAGTTTCATTTCTGGGTGTATTCCCTTTTTCATGTTATTCACCTCTATATTATAATTTTTTTGTCTGACAAATTATAACATATTCTTTTTTCTTAGTCAAGGAAGTATTTATATTTTAATAAACAATTATATTAAAATTTAATTATTAGATAATTTGATTATTAAAATTTCTGGTGGAGAAAAAAGGCGAAGATTAAACCATGAACCTAATCCTCTATTTATATACATTATTTTATTATTGCTAAAATCCATTTCGCCTCTTAAATAAAATGCATATTGTTTTAGAAAATATTTTGTTATAAAAGGAATATAAACTTGACCACCATGTGTATGACCAGCCAGAATTAAATTTGCCTGATCAAATATTTCTTTGTTGTATAAAATAGTATCAGGTATATGTTCTAACACAATTGTATAACTGGCAGGAGTAGTATCAGAATAACTTAATTTTTTATATATTGGAAGCCCCACGAGTTTTAACGAGAAATCATTAAAGTAAATACTTGTTGTATTATCATTAATCAAATGAATGTTATTTTTATTATACACATCATTTATTAAATTTAAATTATAATAATCCCAATTTCCGTAAACTGCGTAAACAGGGGAGATTTCATTTAGTGCTTTAAAAAACATATTTAAGTCATTTTTAACAGTATTTTTTATAATAGAATCTCCGGTATAAAGTATTAAATCGGGATTTTCTTGTTTTATATTATTTAATATTTTATCATGAAAAAAAATATATTTATAAATGTGTAAATCTGTAATATGTATAATTTTTATTTTTGAATTTAAATTGGGTATTTTAATATTTAAATAATTTTTTTTAATGGAAAAAGGTTCTATGAAAAAAGCATATATAACTATTATTATTATTAGAAATGTTGAGCGTTTAAAAAAAGTCATATTTTAGCCTGCCTTAATATATATTTAAATTTATTAAAGTAATTCTAAATATTTAATTCTTATTAGGTATTATACTAAATTATAAGAAAAAATAGCATTTATTATTTTATGTTAAAAATGATAAAATAAAATTACGGCTATATTAAATATAGGGAGGAGATACCCATGGAAACAGTGGCTATTATTGATTTAATGGGAGAAAAGATTGAAATAAATACTAATACAGTTTTTCCAGTTATTTTGGCAGATGTTATGTATGAGGGTGATATTGATTTGATGATGGCAGATTTAAAATCAAAGGAAAAATTAATGACTGAATCAAAAAAGATTAAAAAAATTTCAGAAAAAATACCAGGCATATCTTCAAATTTTGTTACAAAACCATTTATATTCTCCGAATTCCTTTCCTATTTGAAAGAATTTGAATTAAGTCCTTCTGATTTTAATCACGCTACTTTAAATGAATTGTATGATATAATTTTGGATTATGCAGATCATCATGAATTTGATGATTTGAAAAGTATAATAAAGTTTATGATTGAAATAGATCCTAATTATACACCAGCATATGAGATATTAGGTTCAGTGTTAATAGAAGAAGGGAATTTAGAAGAGGGAAAAAAATACTTAGAATTAGCAGTTAAACAGGATCCTTGGAATGTAGCAGCATTGTCTGAACTTGGTGAAACGTATTTTAATCTTGGTGAATATGAAAAAGCTGCTGAAATATGGATGAAGGAAGTTGAATTAATGCCAGAAAATACAGTAACATATTTTATGATATCTGATGCATATAGACAATGTGGAAACTTTAAAAAAGCAGCAAGAATATTAGAAAAATTTTTGAATAAATATCCAAAAAGTATTTTAGCGAAGTATGAATTAATGGAGGTTTATAAAAAACTTGAAAGAAGTATAGAAGCAAATGAGTTAAAAGCAGAAATTTCGCGATCTCAACCAGAATATGTAAGTGATGTTGAAATTTGGGCGAAAATAATGTTTCAAAATGAGAAATATGAAAAGGTTGAAAGATTTATCAATAAATTTTTAGATAGAAATAATGAATATGAACATTTTAAGATATTATTAGTTGTACCGCTTTTGAAATCCGGAAAAACAGAAGAAGCAAAATTGATAATTAGAGAAATTAAAGAAAAATTCCCATGGTATTATTATGGTATGAAAAATATTCTTGAGGATATTCTTGATGAAAATGAAAAAACTGTACTTGTGGATTAATGAAGACTTAAATTTAATTAGGGAATCTTTGTTAAAAAATAAAAAAATAATACTCCCGATTTTTTCGGGAGTTCTTTTTGTTCTTTTTTTTGGAAGATTAAATATAATTATTGTGTTATTAAGTATAATAGCGTTTATTGATTATAATACATTGTATATTCCAGATATTTTAAATTATACGTTGATTATTCTTGGAATATTGAATACAACTTTTTTAAATATTTCAATAGGAATTATGTTATTTTTATTATTAATTCAGTATGCGAAAAAAGATAAGTTGGGTTATGGAGATGTAAAGCTTTTATTTGGATTATCTTTAGTTTATGGAATAAATATCTTTTATATAATTATTTTTTCTGTAATAATTTCGTTGATATTTGAAAGGAAAGAAAAGGCTCCTCTTGGTTATTATTTATTTTGGGGAGCTATCGTTGAAAATATCTGGTTTTTTAATTTCCAGCCATTCACCTATTTTTAAATATTCGGGAAGATATAGATTCCCAATTGCTATTCTTTTTAAATCAACCACCTCAAGATCAACAGATGCCATCATTCTTTTTATTTGGTGAAATTTTCCTTCTGAAATTTTTATTGTAATAATGTTATTTTCAACTTTTTCAATAATAGCAGGTTTTGTTTTAAAATCTTTTAATTGGATGCCATTTTCTAACTTCTCGATTTTTTCTTTAGTAATTTTTCCATTAACTTTAACCTCATAAGTTTTAAAAATGTTTTTATTTGGAGATATGATTTTATGTATCAAAGTTCCATCGTTAGTTAAAAATAATAATCCATGCGCATCTTTGTCTAATCTTCCTGCAATACTAAGTTCGTCTTTATATGTGTGATTAATTAATTGTAAAACATATTTATCTTTGGTATCATATGTTGAAGAGAGGTATCCTTTAGGTTTGTTTAAAATAATATAGATTAATTTATGTCCTTCAATTTGTTTTCCGTTGAATTCAATAATATCAGAATTAGAAATTTTGAAATCGAATTTTTTAATTATTGTACCGTTTACTTTTATTAAACCATTTTTTATTATTTTTTTTACTTCTTTTCGAGAACCGATTTTTGCATTTGATAGAAATTTATCTAATCTTTCCATTAATATCTCCCTTTAGTTATATATGAATATACATCTTCTAAAGATATTTTCATATTTCTATATGAACCTTTTATATTATGATTTTTTAATAGTTCATCAAAATGATTTTGTTTTAAAGGTGTTTCAATTATTGCAGTTGTTGGAGAAATAATTTTTAGTCCAAAAATATTTTTTTCATTTTTAAGTGACTCAAGATTTGTTAAATAATCAGAACTTTCTAATTCTATCTCAATTATAGATATTTTATTTTCAAAATCGCGTATAATATTTATCATTTTGTCTTGAATAACAATTTTTCCATCAACTAAAATAGCAATTTCCGAAGCAATTTGCTCTACTTCCCACATATAATGAGAAGAAATTAAAATGGTTTTATCATTTTTTAAATTTTGGTCTAAAATATATTCTCTGATAAATCTTGATGTTTCTACATCTATTGCTATTGTTGGCTCATCTAATAACAGAAGTTTAGGATCTTTTATTAGAGAACGAGCTATATTTAATTTTTGTTTATTTCCAGAAGAAAGATTTTTAGTTAATCTATTTTTATATTGAGAAAGTCCAAAATCTTCTAAAAGATTTAAAGCTTTTGATTTTAAATTTTCTTTTACATTGCTTATTTTTCCAAATAAAATTAGATTTTCATATGGAGTTAGTTCATCTTCCAAAACAGTATAGTCTGAAACTAAACTTATAAAATTTCTGACCGTATTTTTTTCTTTAATAACATCAATTCCAAAAGCTTTTACTTCACCAGAAGATGGTAAAATTAATGTGGATATTATTTTCATTAATGTGGATTTGCCAGCCCCATTTGGTCCTAATAATCCCACAATTTTTTTTTCATCAATTTCAAAATTTACATTATTTAAAGCAATAACTTCACCGAATTTTCGAGTAACATTTTTCATTTCAATAGCCTTGCTCATAATACACCTCACATATCATATTTGAAACTTTTTCTAATTCTTCTTTCAAGATCTCTTTTAGCAATGTCTTCTCTCTTATCATATAATTTTTTACCTTTTACTAGTGCGATTTCTACTTTAACTAACCCTTTTTCATTAAAATACATTTTTAAAGGAATAATAGTAAGCCCTTTTTCTTTTACTTTTTGGTTTAACTTTAAGATTTCATATTTATGCATTAATAATCTTCTAGGCCTTTCAGGATCATGGTTGAATAAAGATGCATTTTTATATTGACTAATATGTGCATTATATAAATAAATTTCACCTTTTTCAATTTTACAGAAAGCATCTTTTAGGTTAACACGACCTTCTCGTAAAGATTTTACTTCAGAACCTTTTAATTCTATACCAGCCTCATATTTTTCAATTATATGATATTGGTAAGTAGCATGTTTGTTATTGGTTATTATTTTCATTCGAGTTCCTCCATTTCAGAAGAAAGTTTTTCTGAAAACTCACTTTTTCTTTTTATAGCTCGATTAATTCTTTCAGCACGTTTTTTCCCTATTCCGGGTACATTTATTAATTCGTTAATATTAGCTTTCATTAGAGAATCTAAATTCTTAAATGTTTCAACAACATTTCTCACAATTATTGATGGTATTTTTGTTGAGTATAATAATCTAAAACCTCTTGGTGAAACAAAGAGTTCTTCTAAATCGTCTTCTGTTTCTATGTCATAACCTAATTTTTGGGCAATTATTTTCATATTTAAAAAATCTTCAGTTTTTAATCCGGAAAATAAGTTTAAAGAGTCTTGAGGATATTGATATTCTAATAAATTTTTTGAATAATCCATTATTAAAGCGCCTAAATATCTTGGGGTTATTCTATTTATTTCATTAATTTCAAGTCTTGAACTTTCAGCAGCTTCTCCTAATTCTAATAAGTATTTTTCGGCTTTTTCAGCAACCTTTAATGTCATAAACCCTTTTGATATTGCTTCTACCACATTAGACAATATTACTCTATTTTCCATTTCTGAGATATTAATCTCGGATAATAATTCAAAAAAACTCTGTTTATATCTTTGAGCAACTGCAATTTCCTGGTTTAGTCTTGGTAAAATAATGATCTCTGGATATAATACTCTACTGTGATTACCTTGATATATAGATACCTGATTTCTTCTTTTTGAAACAGCAATAAGAACTTCATTTGTTTCTTTAGCCATTCTTTCAGCAGTTCTATGTCTCATACCTGTTTGAAAACTTGGAATGTCACTTGAAGGATTCAATTGAGCGTTAGCGTATAATATTTTTGTAGCATCTTTATTTAAAACAATTGCACCATCCATTTTTGCCAATTCGTAAAGTCTTTCGGGTTCAAAGTCGCAATCTATAACAAAACCTAATTGAATTAACCCTTTAGTTAGAAGCTCTTCAGCATTATCCGTTAAAAATATTAATGCTCCTAAATTTGCTGAAATTATTAAATCTATACCATTTCTTAGTTTTTTACCTGGGGCAAGAAAACTAAAAATTTCAGAGAAGTCGTTTTTCATATTAGCTCACCTCTTTTAAGAAAAGAATTGCTTAACTAAGTCAGTCAGATTTTTAATCATCAAGGTGTTTTCAAATTTCATTTTAGAATTAGGTATTACAATATTTCCCATTCCAAGTTTTTTTGCAAAATCAATTCTTTTTTTAAGATCTCTTATATTTCTTACATTTCCATCTAAGCCAATTTCGCCTAATACAATTATAGAATCAGATGTTGAAATATCAAATAAGGATGAAAGCAAAGCATAAGCTATTGCCAAATCACTTGAAGTGTCTGAGATTTTAAAGCCACCAGATGTACTTAAAAAAATATCTTTAGATTCTATAGGTAATCTTAGTCGTTTACTTAAAACAGCGATTATCATAAGGAGTCTATCAAGTGGAGCACCGGATGTAACTCTCCTAGGATTTCCATATACAGGCTTGCTTACCAACGCTTGAATTTCAATAGGAATTAACTTACTTCCTTCTTTTACGATGGTTAAAACATTACCAGATGTATTTTTATAATCCTTTAAAAAATAATGAGTATATTCTGAAATAGGTTTTAAGCCCATTTGAGTCATTTCAAACATTAAAATTTCATCAGTTGGTCCATATCTATTTTTTAATATTCTGAGCATGCGTAATCCAGATGTTTTTTCTAATTCAAATTGAAGTACAACATCAACCATATGTTCTAATATTTTTGGTCCAGCAATTATTCCACCTTTTGTAACATGTCCGACTATAATTAAAGTTATTCCCTTTTTTTTGCAATATTCTGAGAGATATCTTGTTACTTCTTTTACTTGTAAAACACTACCAGCATATGATGAAAAGTTATCAGATTTTATAGTTTGAATGGAATCTATTATTAATAATTCGGGCTTTTCTTTGAGCTTTTCAATTAAGGAAATGATCTTTTCTAAGGAATTTTCAAATAACAATCCTATTCTTTTATTATTTGTTTTTGCATTAAGTCTATTAAACCTTTGAAATACCTGTTCTGCAGATTCTTCTCCAGAAACATAGACAACACTTTTTTCTTTTCCGATATTAGAAGATAGTTGTGTTAAAAGAGTACTTTTTCCAATTCCAGGTTCACCAGCTAATAAATAAACAGCATTTTCAACTAGTCCACCGTATAATATTTCATTTAGTTCTTTGAATCCTGTATTAATTTTTATTGGTTCTTTTATATTATCGGTTAAAAATAATATTTCTGATGTTGAAGATTTTATATTATCATCAAAAGCATCCGCGGTGAATTCCACCGCGGTATTCCATTCCTTGCATGAAGGGCATTTTGCAAACCATTTAGTACTTTCATAACCACATTCGGAACAGACAAAATAATTTTGTTTCTTTTTTACCATTAGAGCACCTTCTGTTTTGGTGAAGATTTTCTACCTTTTTTAAAATGTATATTATTATCTTTAACATCTATTATTATTCGATCGCTTTCTTTAAATCTACCTTTTAGAATTTCTTCAGATAAAGGATCTTCTAAATATCTTTGTATAGCTCTCCTTAATGGTCTGGCTCCAAATATAGGGTCAAATCCTTTTTCTATTAATAAATCAACCGCTTCTTCTTTAAATTTCAGATGTAAGTCTTTTTCCTTTAATCTCTTTTCAAGGTCTTTTAATTGAATTTTTATAATTTCTTTCATATCTTTTTTTGTGAGAGGATGGAATACAACTGTTTCGTCTAATCTGTTTAAAAATTCTGGTTTAAATGCTTTTCTAACCTCTTCCATAACAGATAATTTTATTTCATTATATTTTTTCTCTTCTGATTCTTCATCAACAAAACCCATGGATCTTTTAGTTTTATTTATTGTTTCACTTCCAAGATTACTTGTCATTACAATGATAGCGTTCCTAAAGTCGACAATTCTCCCTTGAGAGTCGGTTAATCGTCCATCATCCATTATTTGCAATAATATATTGTATACATCTGGATGAGCTTTTTCTATTTCGTCAAGTAAAATAACAGAATAAGGCCTTCTTCTGACAGCTTCAGTTAATTGACCGCCTTCTTCGTATCCAACATAGCCTGGAGGTGCACCAACTAATCTTGAAACGTTGAATTTTTCCATATATTCTGACATATCTATGCGAACTAAAGCTTTTTCATCGCCAAATAAATATTCAGCTATAGTTTTAGCTAATTCAGTTTTACCTACACCAGTAGGTCCTAAGAACAAGAAAACACCTGTAGGACGTTTTGGGTCTTTTATGCCACTTCTAGCGCGTCTAATAGCTTTTGAAACAGCCTTTATGGCGTCATCCTGTCCGATTACTCTTTCATGCAAGACTGCTTCAAGGTTGAGTAACCTTTCCATTTCAGACATTTCTAATTTCTTTAATGGAACACCGGTCCAATCAGATACAACCTCAGATATGTGTTCTTCTGTAATTTCAATAATATCTTTTTCAGCTTTTTCACGCCATTCAGTATACTTTTTTGAATATTTTTTCTTTAAATTATTTATTTGAGATTTTATATCTTCTATTTCATCATATTTGTTATTTTGAATAAAATATTCTTTTTTATTTTCTAACTCAGTTATTTTATTTAGCATCTTTTTTAAGTTTTTAGGTAAAGTAAGAGCGCTTAAACGTACTCTTGCACCAGCTTCATCAATTAGATCAACAGCTTTATCGGGTAAAAATCTATCTGTAATATATCTTAATGAAAGATTAACTGCGGCCTCTAATGCTGAATCAGTATATTTCACTTTATGATGTTCTTCGTATTTGGTTTTTATGCCCTTTAATATATCAATCGCTTCTTCGTATGAAGGTTCATTTACATAAATTTTTTGAAATCTTCTTTCTAAAGCAGGATCTTTTTCAATAAATTTTCTATATTCTGAAGGAGTAGTAGCACCAATAACTGTAACCTTTCCATTGGCTAAAGCAGGTTTTAAAACATTAGCAGCATCCATTGAAGAACCTTCAGCTGCACCCGCTTCAACAATCATATGTAATTCGTCAATAAAGAGAATAATATCCTTATTTTTTTCTAAGATTTGCATTAATTTTTTCATTCTTTTTTCAAATTCACCACGGTATTTTGTTCCTGCAACTAATGAGGTTAAATCAAGAGAAAAGATACATTTGTTTTTTAAAACCTCAGGTACATCACCATCAACTATTTTTTTTGCTAATCCTTCGACAATAGCACTTTTACCTACCCCAGCTTCACCAATTAAAACAGGGTTATTTTTTTTCCTTCTGGCCAATATTTCCATTAATCTTCTAATTTCAACTTTTCTACCAATAACGGGATCTAAATCTTTTTTTGCTGCCTTTTCAGTTAGATCTGTCCCATACCCTTCCAGCTGTTTTATAGCATTTTGTCTTTGTCTAATTTTTTCTTCTTCATCCTCTTTAAATGATTGTATATCGCTATTTGCATGTTCTGACTTATTTAGCATTAAATCAGCAAGCTTTTTTCTCATTTCAACAAGATTAATTCCTAATCTTCTTAAAACATGAGCGGCAATTCCTTCGCCTTCACGACAAATTCCAAGTAATAAATGTTCTGCATCAATTTGCGAAGTGCCAAGGATTTCAGATTCGTCATAAGCTAATTCTATAATCCTTTTAGCTCTTGGTGTTGGTTGTGGAGAAGAACCAACTATATTATGAGAAGCATTTACTCCTACTATACCAGTTATTTCAGATTTGATTTTTCCATAAGTTAAGTTGTAATAGGAAAATATTTGTGATAAGAATTTTCCGTTGACTTTTAAAAGTCCTAATAATAGATGTTCAGTGCCAACATAAGGATGGCCCATAAACCTTGCTTCATTTTGTGCCTCGATAAAAACTTTTGCGGCTCTATCTGTAAAGTTGTCAAACATATTATCACCTCCATATTCAATAATATTTTAACACATTTTCCCTAAATTATGAAGAATTTATTTTTAAGATTCTAATGAAATAGTTTTTAAAAACGTAAAAAATATTTCAAGAGAACTTTAAAGAAAAGGAGTTTAATAAGGATGCTAAAATTTGAAAATTGGAGGCGGTCAAATGTCAGAACTATTGGTTTTAGGAATAACTATTATAGCGTATTATTTTATTATTTTTGCGAGAAATGTAAAAAAATCTATTATTACATTCTTCTTTGGTATTTTATTATTCATTTTGAAACCTGTTGAAGGTTTGGAATTTGAAAATATTGGAAGGATTGTTAGTTTTGAAACATTAGGTATTTTGCTTGGGATGATGATTATTGTTGAAATACTTAAAGAAAGTGGTTTTTTTACATTTGCAGCAGTTAATGCAATTAAATTAAGTCGCTATAAGTTTTGGATAGTTTTAACAATGCTAATGGTTTTGGTAACATTTTTTTCAGCTTTCTTAGATAACTTAATCACAATAATGCTGATGGCTCCAATTATTTTTTTGGTTGCAGACACAATAGAAATGAATCCAACGCCTTTAATTTTATTAACAATAACTATTGATAATATTGGAGGTATGAGTACGTTAATTGGTAGCCCGTTAAATATAGTCTTAGGTTCTATCGGCGATTTACACTTTACTAAATTTTTAAATGTGATGCTTCCAATAACAATATTATCTTTTATTTCAGTAATAATTATGTTTAAAATAAATAATAAAGTAGATTCAAAAGTGTTTAATGAAAGATTGAAGAAATTGTCAGATATGGATCCTGAAAAAGCTATTGAAAATAAATCATTAATGTATAAAGGGTTAACAGTTTTCTTAATTGTGTTAACAGGATTTATGTTTCATTCTTTAATTAAAATCGATTTAGCATTGATAGCTATGGCTGGTGCTTTAGTATTAATGTTATTAACTCAGAAGGATTTTGAAAGTATGTCAAAGGATCTGGATTGGGATACAATGTTTTTCTATGGTGGTTTATTTACAATAGCTTTTTCTCTTGAGGAAATTGGGGTAACTCAAGCAATAGCCAATGTTTTTAATCCGTTGATGGCAACACCATTTTTATTGATGGTCGTAATTATGTGGTTATCAGCATTTGTTATTCCGTTTTTAAGTGCTGTACCAGGAACTTTGATTTTAGCTCCAGTTATTAAACTTTTAGTTTTACATGGGGCGCCATATGAACTTTGGTATGCATATGCAATTGGTGCTAATCTGGGGACTAATTTAACACCACTTGGTGCTGTTCAAAATATAGTTGGAGTTTCTTTGCTTGAGAAAAACTATAATCAAACAATAACTTTTGGAGAATATATGAAAAAATCATTTTTTTCTGTTTTGATACCTCTTATTTTAGGAACTATATATTTGTTTTTCATATAAGTAGGGAAGTGAGAATATGAATAAAGAAATTTTTGAAAGAAAAATAAATAAGGTTATTTTTAAAATTGTCATTGGAGATTTAACAAAAGAGAATGTTGATGTAATTGTTAATGCAGCCAATTCTTATTTAGCGCATGGCGGTGGCGTAGCAGCAGCTATTGTGAAAGCGGGTGGATATCAAATACAAAAAGAAAGCGATGATTATATAAGAAAAAATGGTATAATAAAAACAGGAGAAGTTGGGGTTACTTCCGGAGGCAATTTAAAAGCAAAATATATTATTCACGCTGTAGGACCAGTTTGGAACGGAAGTAACAATAACGAAGAAAAGCTTTTATATAATGCAATATATAATTCTCTAAAAAAAGCAGATGATTTAAAACTGAAAACAATTTCTTTTCCAGCTATTAGTACAGGAATATTCGGATATCCGTTTGAAAAAGCATGTGAGGTATATATTAAAGCTATCGAGGAATTTTCTAAAAAAGCAAAAAATTTAAGTGAAATAAGATTTTGTTTTTTAGATAAAAACAGAGCTTTTTTGTTAAAAGAGATTATAGGAGGAAGATATGGCAACTTTAAAGATACATAACGAAAAGAAAAAAGAAAGAAAAAAACATATATTATCTAAAAAAAGTAAAACACAAGAAAAAATAAATCATTTCGAAAATTTGGAAAAAGGTGAAGCAATTAAAAACTTACCTTTAGGTAATGCTGGAATGGGTTGGTTGAAAATAATATTTTCCAGTTTTAATTTTTTGATTTCTTTGATTTTAACCTTATTAATTCTTGGTGTTTATTTTCAAAAGCCATTAATTCAAAGTATGTTGGGGAGTCAATTTTCTCTCGATGTAACCAATATTATAGTTCTTGGTATTTTATTTCTGTTATACAGTATTTTCGAACAGTTTAATGCAATTTACTATTTAAAAAGGAGTATAAAAGGTACAAAAATTACAGCATTTCTAAAATTCTTAATTTCAGTTATTATGATTTTTACTATATTGTATCTTATTTTCAAACACGGTATTCAGTGGTTTGGAGCATCGCTATTTGGGAATACTTCTTTAGGGAAAAATGAGGTATTTTATATACCAAGTATTATATATTTAACTTATTCGATATTTTTGTCTTTATTATCATATTATGATATATTGAATTAATATTTTTATTATCTATATGTTAATAATAGTAGTATAAATTTAATAATTAATATTATTAGTATTTAATAAAGTAAAACAATTTTTTGATAAGCATCGAAAGTTGATTGGATTTTATAAATGTTAAATAAGTTTATTTGTATTTGGAGGTGCAAATATGAAAAAAATGGAGTATGATGTTGTTATTCTTGGTGGTGTAGCAGCAGGGACGAGTGCGGCGGCTAGCGCTAAAAGAGTAAAAAAAGATTTAAAAATAGCAATATTTCAAAAAGAACCATATATTTCATATGGTGGATGTGGATTACCTTATGTAATTAGTGGTGATGTTAAGTCACCCGAATCTGTTATCGCATTGACTCCTGAAATTTTTAAAGAAAAAAAAGGTGCAGATGTTTTCGTTAATCATGAGGCATATGAAATAGATTTTTCAAATAAAATTGTTTATGTGAAATCAGATAATGGGGAAATAGAAGTTTCTTATAATAAATTAGTTATTGCAACAGGTGCTTCGCCAATTATTCCAGCTTTTAGGGCATGGGGGGAAAATGGAATTTTTAAGCTAAGAAATCCTGATGATGCGAAGAATATTTTAAAGTATATAAATGAAAATAATCCTAAAAATGCAGTTGTAATTGGCGGAGGATTTATAGGAATTGAAACAGCTGAAGCATTAAAAAAACATAATATAGGTATTACAATTATTGAAGGTACAGATCATGTTCTTGGTAACATAGAGCCGGAGATCCACGAAGAGTTTGTAAATGGATTAAAAGAAAAAGGAGTAAAGATCCTATTTAATACTTTTGCTGATGATATAATAAAGGAGAATGATAAGTTTAAAGTAATTACAAAAAATGGAAATTTTGAATCAGATATGATAATAGTATCAATTGGAGTAAAACCAAACACCTTATTTTTAAAAGAGAAAGGTTTAAATATGGCAAGAAATGGGGCAATTATTGTAAATGAAAATATGGAAACAAATATTAAAGATGTTTATTCTGCTGGGGATTGTGCAACTGTAAATCATTTTATTACAAAAGAGAATGTGTATATACCTCTTGGAACTACTGCAAATAAACAAGGGAGAATAGCGGGGAAAAACTTAGCAGGAGATGATGATTCATTTATAGGAGTAGTTGGATCTTTAATAACTAAATTTGAGGATGTTGAATATGCAAAAACGGGATTAACATTAAAAGAAGCTATAGAAAAAGGTTTTGACGCTGATTCTGTGTTTATTAAATCTGGAAGTAGAGCGCATTATTATACTGGTTCAAAGAAAATAAAAATAAAATTAGTATTTGAAAAGAAAACAGGAAGAATACTCGGTGCTCAATTAATAGGTGGTGAAATTCATCCTAGATTAAATACTATAACATCTCTTATTTATACAAATGGAACAGTTTCACAATTAAGAAATATGGATTTAGCTTATTCTCCACCATTTTCTCCTGTTTGGGATATAGATCTTGTTGCAGCAACACAAGCAGTTAAAAAATTATAACGGAGTTCGATAGAACTCCATTTTTTATTAAATTTCTATAAAATTTAAAAAAAATATGTTATAGTTAATTTAGCAAAACTCTCAGGAGGTCTTTCGATGAAAATATCAGATTTTTTACTTTCCAAATTAGAATTTGATCCATTTAATCTTCAAGGTGAAGTTGAAATAAATGATTTTCTTCTTTTAAAATTGAATAATCCTCTTAATGAAAGTGATGAAAAAAAAGTAAAAAAATTTTTTTCAAGGTTAATGAAAATGCCAGTGAAAATCATATTGCTTTCCAAAAAAGATTTAAGTTATATTTTAGAAAATTGGATAGACTTAATAAATGGTAATGAAGAAGAAAATTATCTAAGATTTTTATTACCGGATATTTCTGAAAATGAATTGATTTTTAGAGTTTCAAATAAATTTGCTCTTGAGAGAGTGAAAAAAAACAGAAAAATCATTGATAATATATTAAGTAGAAGTTTGGGTTATTTACCTGACTATGAATTTGTTTTTGATGAAAAAATAGCAATTGATTATAAAAATTTTGAAACAAATAAAAAGGGTGATTATGAATTATCAGAAGAATTTGATAATGTAATTGTTGTAGATGAATCTGTTGATAATAACATTGAATCAAAAAAGCAGGATGATTATGTAATTTTGGGTAATAAATTTAAAAAGGTGTCTATTCCGCTAGATAAATTAAACGATATTATGTATCAAACTTCAAAAGTAGTAATTGAAGGAAAGGTGTTTTATAAAGAATATAATGATAGAGCTATTATACTAACAATGTATATTACCGATAATACAGATTCCATCATAATAAAGGCGTTTAAAAATTCAGCAGAAAGATTAAATAATAATATTAAAGAAGGGGAGTTTATAAAAGTTGAAGGGAAAATTACATATGATGAATATCAAAAAGAATATGTTATAATACCTGAAAATATTATGAAAATAGAGGCCAAAGAAAGAATTGATAATTTTGAGAAAAAAAGAGTTGAGTTACATGCGCATTCCAAATTTAGTGCGCTAGATTCTGTTTTGGATGTTGAAGATTTAGTAAAAACAGCGGCGAAATGGGGGCATAAAGCTGTTGCTATTACAGATCATGAAGTTGTTCAATCGATCCCAACCTTTTATAATATTGCAAAGAAGGAGAATATTAAACCTATATATGGTTGTGAAATAAATGTTGTAAATAATAGAGCATCAATAATTTACAATTTTAGCGATGAAATACCTTTTGATTCGAATTTTGTGGTTTTTGATTTTGAAACAACTGGTCTTGATCCAAATATTGAAGAAATTATCGAATTTGGTGCTGTTAAAATAATAAATGGTGAGATAACAGATGTTTTTCATAAAATGGTAAAACCACAAAAAAATGTACCACAAAAAATACAAGAAATTACAGGTATAACAAATGAGATGTTAATAAATGCACCATCTATAAAAGAGGTACTTCCTGAATTTATGAGTTTTATATCCGATTCAGTTTTGGTTGCCCATAATGCCAATTTTGATTATAGATTTTTAAGACGTTGGGTTAAAGAAATAATGAATATTGAAATAAAAATTCCGTATATTGATACACTCTCTATGTCCAGAGCATTGTTGAATTTGAAAGGAGGACATTCTCTTGATAAAGTAGTTAAGGTATTAGGATTAGGAAATTTTGAACACCATAGGGCACATGAAGATGCAAAGATTACAGCACATGTTTTTTTAAAACTTCTTGAAAAAGCAAAAGGTAGAGGGATTAGAACATTAAATGATTTAATTAACCTTGAAAAGATGATAGACTTTAAAAAATTGAGAAAATATCATATGACAGTATTGGTTAAAAACAGAACTGGTTTGAAGAATTTATATAAATTAATATCTAAAGCACATACTGAATATTTTTATAGAGATACAACGGTGCTGTTAAATGAGTTACTTGAGAACAGAGAAGGTCTTTTAATTGGAAGTGGCTGTACAAAAAATATAATATTTGAAGAATATTCAAGAGGTGCATCTATAGAGGAAATAAATGCTTTAATTAGTTTGTTTGACTATATAGAAATTCAACCGCTTGATAGTATTGAACATCCCGATAAAGATTCTGAAAATGGAAATATGGATTCGAAAAAAGTTAAAGAATTTTATAAATTGTTATATAATTCTGCAAAAAATTATAATATTCCAGTAGTTATGACTGGTAATGCACATTATTTGAATAAAGAGGATAAAAAAGCAAGAGATGCTTTAATAATAGGATCAGCCACAAAAGGTCAAAAAAAGAAAGTGTATAATTCAAATAAATATTTTAGAACAACTAAAGAGATGTTAGATGCAGCTTATGAGATATTTGAGGATAAAAAAATAGCAGAAGAAATTGTAATCGAAAATACCAATAAAATCGCAGATTTAGTTGAAGAAATAAAGCCTTTAGAGGGGAATTTACATCCTCCAATAATAGAAGGGGCCGACGATACTGTTCGAGAATTAACCTGGGAAACAGCAAAAGAAGTATATGGAGAACCATTGCCGGAAATAGTAAAAGCCAGAATAGAGAGAGAATTGAAATCTATAATTAATCATGGATATGCTGTATTGTATTTAATGGCCCAAAAAATTGTAAAAAAATCAAATGATGATGGGTATCTTGTTGGTTCGAGAGGATCTGTAGGTTCATCATTAGTAGCTACAATGATGGGAATAACAGAAGTAAATCCTTTACCACCACATTATATATGTCCTGAATGTAAATATAGCGAATTTATCACAGATGGATCATATGAATCTGGTTATGATTTGCCAGATAAAAAGTGTCCTAAATGTGGAATTGAATTGAAAAAAAATGGGCAAGACATCCCTTTTGAAACATTTATGGGATTTGAGGGAGACAAAATTCCAGATATTGATTTGAACTTTTCCGGTGAATATCAAACAAGAGCACATAAGTTTATTGAAGAATTATTTGGAGAAGATCATGTATTTAGAGCAGGAACAATTTCAACAGTTGCAGAAAAAACAGCTTATGGATATGTAAGAAAATATGCAGAAGAATATGCTGGGGGATTAAAAAATCCTGAAATAATTAGATTGGCTAAAATTATAGAAGGTGCGAGAAGAACTACAGGACAACATCCCGGTGGGTTAATGATTGTACCTAAAAATATGGAAGTTTTTGATTTTACACCAATTCAGTTTCCTGCAAATGATAGAAAGGCGAATACGAAGACAACGCACTTTGATTATCATGTTATTCATGATGATCTTGTAAAGCTTGATGCACTTGGGCATGATGATCCTACCTTTTTAAAGATGTTAAGTGATTTAACAGGTATTGAATATAAAAATATAAAAATGGATGATAAAAAGACAATGTCCATATTCTCTTCTTCAAAAGCTTTAGGTGTAGATTTAACCTCTGATTTAAGAACAACTGTGGGAACTTTAGGAATTCCTGAATTTGGAACACAATTTGTTAGGGGTATGTTGGAAGAAACAAAGCCTAAAACATTTGCAGCACTAGTAAGAATTTCGGGGCTATCCCATGGTACCGATGTATGGTTAAATAATGCCAGAGATCTAATAGTATCAGGTAAGGCAACTGTTGACGAGGTTATTGCATGTCGTGATGATATTATGAATTACCTAATACATAAAGGATTGGATAAAAAACATTCATTTTTTATAATGGAAAAAGTACGAAAAGGTAAAGGATTAGCTCCAGAAGATGAAGATGAAATGAAGAAAAATAATGTACCAGAATGGTTTGTCAACTCATGTAAAAAAATTAAGTATTTATTCCCGAAAGCACATGCGGCTGCTTATGTTAGTATGGCATTTAGAATTGCGTATTTTAAAGTTCATTATCCCCTCGCTTTTTATGCGACATATTTTTCAGTAAAAGGTGATGAATTTAATACAGAAATTATTTTAAAAGGAAAAAATGCAATTAGAAATAGAATATTTGATTTAAAATCAAGGTCATTGGATGTAAAAGAAAAAAACGAATTAACGGTATTGGAAATTGCATATGAGATGATTTTAAGAGGTTTTGGTTTTTTACCGCCAGATATATATAAAGCAGATGCAAAAAACTTTATTATTGAAGGAAATAATTTAAGAATACCTTTTATTAAAGTCCCCAATTTAGGAGAAAAAGCTGCTATAAGTATTGTTAAAGCGAGAGAAGAAAAGGAATTTTTATCTATAGAAGATTTATTAAATAGAACGGGTATAAATAAAACAACTGTAGAAACATTTAAAAAAATGGGTATTTTAAAAGGATTACCTGAAAAAAATCAGGTTAATTTATTTGAAGGTTTAATGTGAGGTGAACTCGATGCAATTTAATATTTTAATAGTTGATGATTCAAAATTTGATATAATAGTACTTATGGATATGATAGAAAAATTAGGGCATATTGTTATAGGCGAAGCAAAAGATGGTAAAGAAGCTATAAATAAATATTTTAAATTATTACCAGATGTTGTTTTTATGAATTTATTAATGCCTGTTATGAATGGTATTGAAGCTATGAATTTTATTTTAGAAAATGATCCAGAAGCGAACATTATTGTAACCTCATCATTTTCAGAAAAAGAATATGTAAAAGAAGCTATTTTAAATGGTGCAAAAGATTTTTTAGCTATACCAATAAAAAAAGAAAAGTTAAAAGAGGTATTGGAAAAATTAAAATAAAAATTACAAAACACCCCCAAAAATTTTGGGGGTGTTTTGTAATGGCTGTCTTGTTATATTAAACTTTTAATATACTCTGTGGTTTTAATGTTTTATCTATTCTTTTTATTAATCCAGCTAAAACTTTACCAGGTCCCACCTCATAAACTTTTTTAACACCTAAATCCTTCATTTTTTGTATAGTTTCGACCCATCTCACAGTACCTGTTATTTGTTTTACTAAATTTTCTCTTATCTTTTGAGGGTTTTCTTCTATTTGTGCAGTATAATTTTGAATTATTTTATATATGGGTTTTTTAAACTTCAATTTTTTTAATTCTTTTTCCATTTTTTCCTGAGCAGGGAATACTAATTTTGAATGAAAAGGTCCACTAACATTAAGTTCAACCACTTTTTTTGCTCCAGCCTCTTTTAATAATTTTAATGCTTCTAATATTTCTTTTTTATCACCACTAATGACAATTTGTTCAGGTGAATTGTGATTTGCGATGTTAATATTTTCAAATTGTGATATTATTTCGCTTATTTTATCTATTGATAATCCTATTACAGCTCCCATTCCACCAATTCCAGGAGGACATGCTTCACTCATATATTTTCCTCTTAATCGTACGAGTTTTACGGCATCTTCAAATGATAGAACTTCTGCCGCAGCTAAAGCTGTCCATTCGCCTAATGAATGACCGGCAACAATATCAGGAATAATATTTAATTTTTCTTTTGCATATAAATACATTATATATGATATGGTTAATAATGAAGGTTGTGTGTTTTCAGTAAGGGTTAATTTTTTTTCATCATCTCCAAATATAATTGATTCAAGATCAACATCAATAGTTTTAGATGCAATATCTAAGTATTTTTTATATTCTGGATATTCTTCTAAAAGTTCTTTTCCCATATTTAATGTTTGTGATCCTTGACCTGGAAAAACAAAAGCAATCATTTTTTCACATCCTTTTCTATTAGCATCTTTTCAAATTCCTTTCCAAATTCATCTATTATATCTTTAACAGATTTTATTTCATTAATTAATCCAGCACTTTGTCCAGCCATGAAAGAGCCGTTTTCAAGATCACCATCAATAAAAGCTTTTCTCAAACTTCCAATGAGCATTTCTTCGGCTTCTTCTGGTGAAGAAGCTTCTAATTGCTTGATTTTTTTTGCAAATTTTGTTTTTATTACTCTGGCAGGATGTCCAATTGCTGCACCTGTAACGATTGCATCTCTAATACCGGCTTTTAATATTATTTTTTTGTAGTTTTCATGTGCTTCACATTCAGGTGTAGCTATAAATCGAGTTCCCATTTGAATGCCTTCAGCCCCTAATTCAACAACAGCTTTCATACCCCTTAAATCCGCAATTCCTCCAGCTGCTATTACAGGTATATTCAATACGTCAACAAGTTTTGGAATTAAAACCATAGTTGTAACATCACCAATATGTCCACCACATTCCATTCCTTCTCCAATAATGGCATCAACTCCAGCCTTTTCCAATCTTTTAGCTAAATTTTCTGATGATACAACAGCTAAAACCTTAATATTTTTTTCTTTTAATGAAGATATATATTTTCCGGGATTCCCAGCGCCAAATATTACAACTGGTACGTTTTCATTCTTTGCAATTTCAACTAATTGATCAGCATAGGGATTCACTAATATTATATTAACAGCAAATGTTTTATTTGTAAGTGTTTTGATCTTTTTGATAGCTTCTTTTAAAATTTCTGGTGTCATGCTTCCAGCACCAATTGTACCTAATCCACCAGCTTCGGATACAGCGGCAGCTAATTTTGCTGTTCCCACCCAGGCCATTCCGCCTTCTAAAATAGGATATTCTATGTTTAATAATTTTGTAACTCTATTCATCAATGCACCTCCAAGTAATTGCTGATGTGGTCATTCCACCCCCAACGGAAATTAATAAATGATCTTTTAATTGAATTTTTGAATTTCCGTATGTTTTAAATAAAGTTAAAGGGATACTAACTGCACCGGTATTTCCATAATCTTCTATTATATCTAAAAACTCTAAGTCGTTAAACGATTTTTTTACGCTTTCTAAAATACGTTTATTGGCTTGGTGGGGAACAATTATTTTCTTTTCATAATTTTCAATATATTTATTTATTATTTTTTTCATATTATTAACAGCGAATTTATACACTCTTTTTCCATCCATAATTATTTTTTTGTTTTCATTAATATTTAAAGCATCAAGATAATTTGGATCATACATAACTTTATGATCACAAATATAATTATCGTGATTTTCTAAAATCATAGCAACAGATGCATCGGAAAATAATATTGCAGTGTTGATATCCTTATCTTCAACAAGTTCAGATAATCTTTCTGATACAATAATCAGAATCTTGTTTGCTATATTTTCTCTAAACATAACATCTGCCACATGTAAAGCAGTTATAAAACCAACAAATCCATTTGATATATCTATACCATAATGTAATTTTTTTAATTTTAATTTTTCAAAAACTCGAACATAAAAAGGAACGTAATGAGCTCCTATTGAAGAGACAAAAAGAATAGTATCAACACCATCAAGATTAAGAGAAGAAGCTGCATTTATTCCCATTTGGAAAACATCCATGTCTGAAATATACCTTTTTTTTATACCAGTTCTTTTATAAATCCATTCTTCAGAAACATTAAATTTTTTAGATAAAGTCTTATTATCTAATATTTTTTCAGGCACAAAGGCATTTATTTGAGATATAATCATATTATCCCTTCTTTATTCCAACCATTAATTCTGCAGAGGTGACGATTTTATTTTCAACTTTAGCAGTGGCCTTTAATTTAAACATTCCCATTTTTTCTTGTAATATTTCTATTTCATATATTAATTTATCTCCAGGCCTGACTTCTTTTTTAAATCTGGCTTTATCAATACCAAGAAATAAAGGGATATAACTTTCTTTCAAATCATTCATTAAAAGTATTCCGGCAGTTTGAGCTAATCCTTCGATTATCAAAACACCGGGCATAATAGGATAATTTGGGAAATGACCTTGAAATTGTGGTTCGTTAATACTAATATTTTTATATGCAACAATTTTTTTATCATTCATTTCAATTACACCATCTACAAGCAAAAAAGGATATCTATGAGGTAAAATTTTCATTATATCATCAATATTCATTATTCCCATTGGGTAATCACTCCCACAGCATCAGGTCCTAAATGAGTACCAATTACAGGATCTAGTAAAGAATATATAATATCATCGTCATTTTTTCCGCGTTCTCTGAGTTCTTCAATAATTAGTCCACCATATTTTAAATTACTTGTATGTATTACAGCAATTTTTTTTAATCTTAAAGAATCTATCCTGTCCATTGCATGATTAACAACCTCTTTAATCATTTTATTTATTCCTCTTACGCTTTTTACAGGAATGATTTCTCCATCAATTAATGAAAGAATAGGTTTCATATTGAGTAGTCCTCCCATTAAGGCTTTTGCTTTTCCAATTCTTCCACCTTTGTATAAATAATCTAAATTTGTCACGCTAAATATTGTTCTTATGGTAGTATGAAAATTTATTGAGTATTCAATTAATTGTTCTATAGAATATTTTCCACTTTCAATCTTATCTTTTAACTCTAAGACTAAAAAACCTAATCCGAAACTTGTTAATTTACTATCAATAGCAAAAATTCTTTTTTCGTCAACCATTGATGCAGCAAGTCTTGCAGAGTTTAAAGTTCCACTTAATTTTTCTGAGATAGTTAACGTAATTAGATAATCATATCTCTGAAGCATAGCTCTATAGACTTCTTCAAAATCTTTTACAGATGGTTGTGAAGTAAGTGGAACATAAGATCCCACTTTCAATTCTTCATAAAAAGTCGTTGGGCACAAATCAACAGCCTTTATATGCCTGCTTTCCCTTAGTATGTAAAGAGAAGTATATCCAATATCATTTTTTTCTAAATAATCTATCGGTAAATTACACGTGTTATCAGTTACTATGCCTACTTTCATTTTAATCATCTCCTTATAAGCTTCTATATACTATAGAAACATTATGTCCTCCAAAACCAAACGAATTTTTAATAGCGTATTTTGCTTTAAAATCAATAGTTTCTTTTGGGATTTTTAAGTCTTTTAACTCATCATCAGCTTCTATTAAATTTGGCATTCCATGAATAAAACCTTCTTTCATTTGTAAAACAAGACCAACAAACTCAATAGCAGCAGCTCCACCAAGTGCGTGTCCAAATAATGTTTTAGATCCTTGGATAAATATATTTTTAGCATGTTCTCCTAAAGCATTTCTTAAAGCACGTGTTTCTGCAACGTCACCAGCTGGAGTTGATGTAGCATGGCAGTTTGCTAATTCTATTTTCTCTGGTTCAATTTTTGCATCATTTAGCGCTAATTTAATAGCTTTTGCAGCGCCTTTACCTTCAACGTCGGGAGCACTTATATGATAGGCATCACCACTCATTCCAAATCCTTCAATAAATCCGTATATATTAGCATTTCTTTTCTTAGCATGTTCTTCGGATTCTAAGACAATAACTCCAGCACCTTCACCCATTACAAAACCATCTCTATTTTTATCAAATGGTCTGGAGGAACTTTTAGGGTCATCATTTCTTGTAGATAACGCTTTCATATTTGCAAAAGCAGCAATTGGCATTGGATCAATTGTAGCTTCTGCGCCACCAACAATAGCAACGTCCACATAACCATGTCTAATTAACATACTTCCTATAGCTATTGCGTGTAAAGAAGATGCACAAGCACTAACAGTATTAAAATTAGGCCCTTTTATTCCAAATTCTATAGAAACAACACCAGAAGCCATATCTGATATCATCATTGGGATTAAAAATGGACTTACAACTTTAGGTCCTTTTTTTTCCATTTTTAAAAATTCTTTATATAATGTTTTAAATCCCCCAATACCAGATGATACTATAACAGCAGCATTTTCTTTCCATTCACCGTTTTCGTCCAAAGAGCTATCTTCCAAAGCTTCTTTAGATGCAGCAATAGCAAATTGCAAAAACCTATCATATCTCTTTGCAGTTTTTTTGTCCATATATAACGTTGGCTCAAATTCTTTAACTTCACCAGCAATTTTTACTTTATGATTTGTTGTGTCAAATTGAGTAATGTTATCTATACCTATAGTCATTTTTTTTAGTTTTTCTTTAAATTCTTCTTTTGATTTTGCTATAGAATTAATAGTACCTATACCTGTAACTGCAACTTTTTTCATTTTTTTACCTCCTGTAATAATTTTTAATTTTTGTTTCATATTAATATTAGCAACACTATGCCATGTTTAATTATACGAATATATGTTCTATAATAGTATAAAAATTATACTATTTTGAAAAAATTGATATATAGAAGTATAAAAATTATACTTATTTTTAAAATTTGTGGAAGAGACATATCTTTATAGAAGATATGTTATAATATTAATATAAAATTCTTCATGATGAATAAAAAGGAGATAGATAATGAAATATAATGAAAGCGTTTTTATTGAAAAAATAAAAGTGAGGAAAATATTGTCTATTGGAGATTTAATCGATGTAGAGATTCCAAAACAGCATATCATAGGAAATAGCAGGATTATTTCCTTAGATTTTTCTTCGAAAATTGCACAAATATTGCCACCAATATATAGAAATTCAAGGTTAAAGTTATTTCCTGGAGAAACATTAAATATGAGAATATATGAGAATTCATCAAATATAGTAATTAAATCTAAACTTTTAAAAGTAGAGAAAGAAAACATATTGGTGTATTTACCTTCTATAGCATTTAAAATTCAAAAAAGACTTTTTTATAGAATTCCTATAATTAGAGAAGGTTTATTACTCGATAATGAAAATAATAAAAATATTCCATTTGAAACAAGAGATTTTAGCGCAGGGGGAATACAAATAGTTTTAAGAGAAACATTATATAAAGAAAAACAATATACATTGAAAAAATTATTAATAGATAAAAATCTCTTTTTAGAAAATATAAAAGCAAGGGTTGTTAGATTTGTTGGAGATAATATATATAATGAAAAAATATATGGTATGAAATTTATTACTATTGATTATAAAATAGAGAAAAAAATTGTACAATATATTAACTTGTATACTATAAAATCAAAACACAAAGATAGAGAGGGCAAGAAATGAAACTAAGTAAAAATTTATATAAATATATAGAAATATTCATAATATTAACCTTTCTTTTTGTCTTAGATCTAACAAATAAATATTTTGGTTATGTTTTTTTTAATCCTAATCCTTATTTCATATTTTCACTTTTTATTGCTGTTAGATATGGAATTAATTTAACGATTTTAGTTGGAGTAATAAGTACATTATATGTTTTTTTATCTGTCTTTTTTAGTGTGAAAAATGATTTTTTCAATGTAATTATTTCTTGGGAAATTTTAAAAATACCACTTTTTATATTTTCTCTTGGTTTTATTATAGGTTTTTTTAGAGATATTTATATTCAACAAATTGAATTACAATATGATCAAATAAAATTATTAAAAAGCAGAATTGATGATTTAGAAGATGATATTAGAAAATATAAAAATATAACTGATGATCTCGAACATAAACTTATTTTAGAAAAACAGGGATTGTCTTTATTAGTTGAAAAATTAAAAGATATTGAGTATAATAATTCAGAAGATATTTTTAATGAAGCTATAGATCTAATTTCGGAATTTATTTATGCAAAAACAGTTTCTATATACATTTTAAATAAAAACAATTTTTTGCGGTTAAAAGTTCGAAAAGGAGAACAATTTTTACCAAATTCTTTTGCTGTAGATAAGTCTATTGTTATATCTACAGCAAAAGAATTTGGAAGTGCGACATCAAATGTTCTGTTTTTAACAGAAACAGAATTTAATTTTGAATATGAACCTGCAATGGCAGTTAGTATAACAGACAATAATAAAGTATTGGGTTTTATTACAGTAGAAGTTATTGATCCAGAAAAAATAAATAAAAATACTGAAACCTATTTAAAAATATTGTCTGATTGGTTAGGTACTCTTCTACTTGCGTCCAAAGAGTTAAATCAAGATAATGATAATACTATGTTTTACCAAATGAAAAAATTTAATAAAATTTTAGAAAAAATAGAGGAGAGATTTAAAAAATTCAAAATTCCATATTCTATTATAAGTGGAACTTATGATAAAAAATTTTCTGTAGAAGAAATCAGATCATTTATAAGAGATACAGATTTCTTGTTTTTAGATGAAAAAACAAAAGAATTTAAAATAATTTTAACCTCATGTTCTGCCAAAGGTTTAAAAAGAGTAAAAGAGAACTTAGAAAAATATGCTTATATAAATATTCAGGAGGCTTACTCAAAAGATGAGTAATAAAAGGCTTTTTGTATACATCTTTATAATTATTTCATTAATCAGTGGGGTTTTAAGTATCTTTTTATTTGTATTAAAAAGATATTTTTTTGGAATCATTTTAGTTTTTGTTTATTATCTAATATCCATTTTTATCAATTATGATAAAGATGAGAGTATTAAGTTTCAATTAGCAAAAAATTTATTATTTTTTGTTTTTTTCCCTTTTTTTCCAGTAATATTTTTTTTTAAAAAAGTTGATTTAAAACCTTTATATAAACCTATAGAAGTTTCTGAACATAAATTAATTGAAACAAGAAATATAAAATATTTATCAATAGATTTAGCTCCTTTTAATACTATTATAAAATATGGAGATCCTGCACAAAGAAAATATGTTGTAAGGTTCGTTTTCAACTCAATAAAAATTGAAAAAATGGATTTTATAGAAGGTGTAAATTTAATACGCAAAGCATTAAGTGATGATTTACACCCTGATGTTCTTTTATATGCATCAGATGCATTGACAAATTTAGAAAATTTTTTAATTTCTAAAATTTCATTTTATAGCGAAAACCTTAATTCATTAGAAAACTATATCAATTATGCAAAATATATCTATTATTATGCGAATTCTGGGTTTTTAGCTGGGGAATACAAAAATGAAATTCTAATGAAATCTTATAAAATATTAAAGAATGTTATCAATACATATCCTGATAGCCCAAGATTGATAATATATACATTAAGGATACTTGAGTCTTTAAAAGATTTTAGAACAATTGAAGAATTATTAAATAAAAAAATAAAAAAATTTAAAGCTCAGGAAATATTTGAGTATGCTATTTTTTATTATATCAAACAAAAAAAGTTTTTTATTGTAAAAGAATTAATATCTGAATACATTAAGTTAGGATTTAAACCAAAAAATGAGTCTTTAAAATATATATTGGGAGGATAACTATGAATGTGAAAAAAATTTTTTCACCTTATTATGTGCTTTTTTTTCTCACTATTATGCTGATTTTACTAATTATAATTTTTAATTACAAATTTCATTATTCTTTTGATCCAGATTATATAAAAACTCTATCTTGGAATAAGCGTTCTTCATATATTAAACAAAGAGAAATTTTGTCAAAACTTAAAAATAAACAATTTTATACCGAAAAAGATTTAATTCTTATAAATCAACTTATTTCTATTTCTAATGTTTTAAAAGATAATAAAACTTTTAAATATGCACAAAAATTGAAATTTGATTTTTTATTTAATTCTCTTAAAGATTTTTCGAATTCAAGTTATCTTTTCACCTTTACAAAAGATATGTCCTTAAATGAAAAAATAGTAACTTATCTACTTTCTAAAAATGAAAAATACTTAGAAGCAGTATTAAAAGAATCATCAGAAAAAGAAAAAATGCTATTTTTATACATGTTAAATCTATTTTTTCCTGAAAAAATTCAAAATTTTTACAAGTATTTTACCAAAACTGAAATTGACAATATAAAACTTATTATAGAATATATTAATATCAAGGGTGAATAATATGAGAGTAGGGCTTATCTTTGAGGGAACATATCCTTACGTAACTGGTGGTGTTTCAAGTTGGGGAAACACTTTAATAAAAAGTATGAAAGATGTTGAATTTTGTGTCATTCATATTGGAGCTACTCCAGAAATAAGAAAACCAAAATATTTGTTTCCAGAAAATGTTGTAGATTATTTTGAATATTTTTTGTTTGCAAATTATACTATTAAGTATAAGAGGAAAATTACTAAAGATTTTGGTAATAAATTAAAAAATATTTTAAGATACCCATTTGATGAAAAATCTATAGCTGAAAATTTATATGATCTTTTCCAAAAATATAATGATTATGATTTTACAAGTATTTTAAAATCAAAAATTTATTGGGATGTAATGTTAAATTTCTACAAAGCATATATACCATATGAAAATTTTACTAACTATTTTTGGACTTTGCAATCAATGTTGTTACCTTTTTTGAATTCAATGACGGTTGACTTGCCAAAATGTGATGTGTACCATACTATAACTACAGGATATGCAGGAATTGTTGCAGTTATGAATGGGATAAAAAATAATAAACCTGTTATATTAACAGAACATGGAATTTATCATAGAGAGCGACAATTAGAAGTATTAAAAGCAGGATGGATAAAAGATGAGTATAGAATAGCATGGATTAAATTATTTAACACAATAAGTGCTCTTGTATATAAGGGTTCTAAAAAAATAACAACCCTATTTTTAAAAAACCAATTTTTTGAAAAGGAATTATGTAATGATACAAATAAGATGTGTATTATACCGAATGGTGTTGATTATGACAAATTTTCACAGCTAGAATATAGAAAAGAAAAAGATCCGTATATTGTTGGATTAGTAGGTAGGGTTGTTGAAATTAAAGATATAAAAACTGCAATTAAAGCTGCAAAGATGGTAAAAGAAAAAATACCTAATTTTAAATTATTAATAATTGGACCAATAGATGAAGAACCCGAATACTATAATGAGTGTCTGGAGATGATTAAGGTTTTTCAATTAGAAAATACAATAGAGTTCACTGGAAAAGTTAATGTGTTAAAATATTATACGAATATCAACACGCTGCTTTTGTCAAGCGTTAGTGAAGGACAACCTTTGGTAATATTGGAAGCATTTTCAGTCGGAATTCCTGTAGTTGCAACTGATGTTGGTTCATGTTCTGAAATGGTTTATGGAACAAAGGAAGATATTATAGGTAATGCAGGAATCATTGTAAAACCAAAAGATTTTGTGGGATTAGCTAACGGCTTGATAAAATTATATGAAGATGATGAATTTAGAATTAATGCATCAAGAATAGCAAAAATCCGTGTAAAAAAAAGATATAGATTAGATCAAATGATAAAAAATTATAAAGAATTATATTTTTCGGTGGTGGAATGAAATGGCTGGGGTTGGTTTTAGATTAACTAAAATGTTTCACGAAGGTGGTGTTTCAACCGATCTATTGGCTGTAGCATATTCTGTTATAATCTCTTCTGGTCCTTGGATAATTACCACATTATCATTATGGATAATATTAAATTTATTTAAAATAACAAATCTGTATTTTAATGTGGCTATTGTATATTCCTTCGTTATCTCTATTATTTTTTCCGGATTATTTGTTATGTTTGAATCGAGAAGAATTTCTGATTTAATTTTTTTGAAAAAATATAAAAAAATTTTACCTGAAGTATTGGGAATGATTTTATATAGTTCGTTGTTAATGATCTTAGTTATAATGATTTTTTTTACATTTAACAAAAATGAAATATGGTTTGAACTTTCATTTATTTATTTGTCTGTTTCATTATTAACGTTATGGTTAATTTCAGTTTCTTCTGTTTCTACCGATGCTGTTAATTGGTATATACTTGCTTATGTTATAATGGCCTTTTTTTCAATAATTTTATCTAATTTTCTTGGAACTGAAGAAAATCCAATAGGTTATATTTTAGGATATGCATTTGGAGTAAATATTGGAACATTTGTTCATTATTTAATTACCTTAATATATTTCGGTGAGGAGACTAATATTTCTTTTGAATGGACAAAAGAAATAAATAAATATTGGCAAAATATTTTCATTGGTTTTACATATTATTTGGCTTTATGGATTGATGATTTCGTAACTTGGAATTCTAAAGAATTTGGTGAAATGCCTTTAAATGGATTTCGCTTTTCATATATATATGATAGTCCTATGTTTTTAGCTTATTTAACTATAATACCGACGGCAACAATGTTTATATTGGTTTTAGAAACACGGTTTTATAAAAAATATAAATTGTTTTATAATTCATTAATTGAAGGATATAATTATTCAGAAATAGAAATAAGGAAAAACGACATGGAAAAAGAATTAAACTTTGATATAATATTGACAGTTAAAGCACAAATGCTATTTACATTTTCTTTATTTATATTAAACGAATTGAATCTTTTACCTTTTGTCCCTGAAATTTTTAAATCTATTTTAAGATTGGGATTAATTGGCGCAATGTTAAACTCTTTTTACTTAATGATTATGTTGCTATTGTTGTATTTTGATTTTAGAAATTATGCATTGTTATTAAATATTTTTGTGTTTGTAATTAATTTTATTTTAAGTGTATTTTTCATAAAAAAATTTGGGTTTTATTCTTTAGGTGCAAGTTATTCAATTGCTTTTGCTTTAGGAGTTTTTTTGGGATACAAAATATTATTCACGAAAATTGAAAATTTAATACAAATAGAATATTATAGACAAAAATTATTGGTAAAAAAAGGATTTTACATTTATTATAGGGATATAAAAAAATTAATGGAGGAAAAATAATGAAAAAACTTTTTTTAATAATTCTAATTTTTTTTACAACTATTTCATTATTTCCTCAAAAGAATTTACTTTTACTTTATAAGAGCTCAGAAGAATATGGAGAATATATGTTCAAATACCATGTAATTCCTGTTTTGGAAAAATATAAAATAAATTATGAATTGAAAAATGTAGAAGACTTAAATTATTATAGAATTGATAGCAATAAGTATTTTGGAGTAATTAGTTGGTATTATTCTCCAGTTTTAAATAATTCTCATTTATATTTAAGGCAATTAGCTTCTTTTGTAGAGAATGGCGGTTTTTTCTTTTTCTTTAATAATTTGGGTGTCACATCTGATATTAGAGAGATAAATAATTTATTAAATAAAATTGGTATGCATTATATGTATGGATATAAAGAATTGGAAAAATATGAGATAAATTATGAAGATGAATATTTTTTAACTATACCATCATCAACTATAAAACAGCCAGTAGAAAAGTATAACATTTTTGGTGATGAAGATGTAATATTATCTTATGAAGTAAAAGATAATATATATCCTATGATTGTTTTATCGGATAATGGAGGAGGGGCTCTTTTTGGAAGTTTTATAGATAAAAAAGGTAATATTATTTTAAATATTGAAAAGCTAATCTTAAAGTTATTAAACAGAAAAGTTGGTGTGGAGAATAAGGTTTTAATTATAAAAACAAAATATGATAATGAGAGGTATCTAAAATCACAAAAAGAATTATATAAAATATTTGATTATGCTAAGATTAATTTTGAAGCGATTAATGTAGATGATTTTTATAATTTATCCTTTATAGATTTACTTCCATATAAATACATAATATGGAATACAGATGCGAAATACGTTAAAACTAAAACAATTAAAAGATTTATTGAAAATGGCGGTTCTTTTATATTTTCCACGATATTAAATAACACTCCATGGAAAAGTAGCATAGAAGAAAATAATATAAACATCACAAAAATAATATTTTCAAATAAGCTTTTTCCAATAGGAAATAATAATAATGGTGAAACTATACTTAAAAGATATTATAATTTATCTTTTGATATACAACTTACAGAAGAAGAAACGATTTTAGCTTATTTAAGTAATGAAAATAATGCGGAAATTCCAATCATATGGTATAAAAAAGAAAAAAGTGGTTATATTGGTTATATATATCCAGATATAATTTTAAAGGAATTGAGAGGGTTAATTTTACAAACAATTCTTGAGATGCAAGAAGTATCAATTTCCGGTATATTAAATTCTTTTATTTTTTATATAGATGATTTCCCTTTGCCTTCCTATAATATTGAAAAAAGCGATAATAAAGGTAATAAAATTACAGATGATGAATATTATTATAATATTTGGTGGCCGGCAATAAAAAAATTTGCAGAAAAATATAATATAAAATATACAATAGTCACACCTTTAAGTTATAATGGTTCAAGTGTTCCACCTTTTGAATTTACAGAGTTTTTTATTAGTAAAAATAATAATCCGTATAAAACTATGAAAGAAATTGATAATTCAGAATTTGAATTGGGGTTACATGGATATAATCATAATTCATTAACTAAAGATAGATGGGCAAATTCGGAAAATATTATTTTAAGTTTAGAAGCAACCAAAAAATTTCTCAGCAAGATATTGGGACATCCTATAATAATAAGTAGTTATGTTGCGCCAAACAATTTAATTGATGATTTTGGAGCTAAATATTTATTAAAATCTCTTCCGACTATAAAAACAATTGGAACAAGTTATGAAAGTAAAAATAATTTTTCTGAATATTTAATTAAGGATAACTTTGTATTAGTTATTCCACGTTCTACTTATGGATATTATCCTTTAAGTAGAATATATTTAACCACAATAAATACTTTAGCAAATTTTGGTTCTTTCCAACATTTCATACATCCAGATGATTTGTTTGCGGAAGATAGGAATCCACAAAATAAGACATGGGATGAAATGTATTCTAATTTAGAAGAATTTTATAATACAATAAAAACAAAATTTCCATGGCTTAGAAATCAAACAGCATCTGAAGCATACCCATATTTCTTTGATTATTTAACACAAAAAGTTAAATATTATTGGAAGAATAATATTTTAGAGATAATTCTTCCTGATTCATCATTGTTTCCAAAATATTTTATGATAAAATCAAAGATGGCGATAAGAAAAATTAGTGGTGGAAGAGTTATTCATTATTATCGCAAAAATAATTTGTATATTCTTGAAATGAAGAATAATATTATGAAAATAGAGTTTTTGGGTGTGGTTCAATGAAAGATGGTATAAGAAAAGTAATGCTAAAAAAAAGAATGAGTTTAGAAAAAGATATGTATGATAGATACAGCTATTTGATAAGAACGAATATTTTAAAATATATAGAAAATAGAAAATTTAAAAGTATAGCTATGTATTATCCATTTAGAAAAGAAGTGGATTTGTTAAATTTAATTGATTTATTAAAAGATAAGGATATATTATTTCCTAAAATAAAAGGAAAGGATATGTATTTTGTAAAAATATCTTCTTTTGATGAGTTTGAAAAAGGAAAATATGGTATAATGGAACCTGTTGGAGAGATTTATAATAAAATAATAGATATATTTTTAATTCCAGGAATAGCATTTGATGAAAGATTGTTCAGGCTTGGATATGGTGGAGGTTATTATGATAGATATTTTTCAAAATATAAAAAAGGCTTATTAATTGGAACAGCTTTTGATTTTCAGATATTAAAAGATGTTCCAACGTATAATCATGATATAAAAATGGATGTTATTATTACAGAAAAAAGAATTATAAAAGGTGATAATTTATGAAAATAGGATTAGTTCAATTTAGACCAGAGCTCTTTCAAGTAAAAGAGAATGTTGAAAGAGGTATAAATTTAATAAAAAATGTAAATGCAGATTTATTTGTTTTTCCTGAATTAGCTTTTACTGGTTATACTTTTAATACCAAAAATGAAGTAGAATGGGTTTCTGAAAATAAAAATGGTTTTTCTATAAGAGCATTTAAAGACTTTGCAATATCTAAAAAAACAAATGTGGTTTTTGGATTTGTAGAAAAAGAAGAGAATTTATTTTTTAATTCTTCCATATTGATAAAAAGCGATGGAAGTCACAGAATATATAGAAAAACACATTTGTTTTATGAAGAAAAGTTGTTTTTTGAAAATGGGAATACAGGTTTTTGGGTTGAAAATGTAAATGGAGTAAAAGTAGGTCTAGCTATATGTTTTGATTGGTTTTTCCCAGAATCTTTTAGAACATTATCTTTAAAAGGAGCTCAAATAATTGCGCATAGTGCGAATTTAGTAATGCCATATTGTCAGGAAGCTAACAAGATAAGATCTTTAGAGAATAAAGTGTTTATAGTTACTTCAAATAGATGGGGTGAAGAAGTTAATGTTTTAAATTCAAATGAATTTACAGGAATGAGTCAAATAACAAATCCAAAAGGGGAAGTAATAATAAGATTTCCAAAAAAAGGTGATAAAGTAAAGGTTGTAGAGATTGATCCGGAAGAAGCATTAAACAAAAAATTAAATAAATATAATAATATTTTTGATGATAGAAAACCAAATTTTTATAAGGAGAGATAAAATGTTTTTATCAATAGGTGAAGTATTAATTGATATGATTACGCAGTCTAATTCTTTAGAAAATGCAACCGTTTTCCAAAAGTTTTTTGGCGGTTCACCGTCTAATATTGCAATAAATATTGCTCGTCAAGGAATAGAGAGTTATATATTATCTACTGTTGGTAAAGATCCTTTTGGGAAATATATAAAAGATTATTTAAATGAAAAAAATGTAAAAATAGACTATTTAAGTGAAAGAGAGGATGTATATACGGATATAGTTTTTGTAAATAAATCTGAAAGTACTCCCGAATTTAAAGCTTACAGAAGCGCATCTTTAAAATTAAGTATTCCACAAGACTTGAATATAAATAAATTTAAAATTATACATATTTCCTCATGGGCTATTTCTGAAACAAAACAACTTGAAAAAATATTAAATTTAGTTGAACTGGCAAAAGAAAAAGGTATTAAAATAGGTTTTGATCCAAATTATAGAAAAGTGTTATGGAAAAATAATTATACTATAATAGAAGTTTTGGAAAAATTAGGTCCATATATTGACTTCATAAAGCCTTCTTTAGATGATGCAAATAATATTTTTGGTGAAAGATCTTTGGAGGATTATGTGAAATATTTTAAGAATTTTGGAATAAAAAATATTCTTTTTACCTTGGGAAAAGATGGAGTTTTAGTTTATAATAAAAAATATGAAATTCATCTTTCAACATATGCTACAAAAGTAGTTGATGTTACAGGTGCAGGCGATGCAGTGTGGTCAGGGTTTTATACTGGTATAATAAATGACCTTGAAATATTAGAATCTACAAAGTTGGGATTGGCTTTTGCAGCAGAAAAATTAAAATATTTAGGAGCAATAGCACCATTAAGTGATTGGAGAAAAATAAGAGAAAAATACAGGTGATAATATGGAAAAGTATATTATTATTATATTTTTGATAGCAATAATAAGTAGTCCAATCTTTTTTACGTTATTTATTGAAAAGGTTGAAGTTCCAGTTATATATCAATTAACACATATCAATTTAAATAATATTACTATTTATTACAAACCAAAATTTTTAGTAATTGATTATTCAAAAGATGGAAGCAAAGAAAATGAATTTTCGTTTTCTGAAATTCAAGGATTAAATGAAAAAGGGATAATAACCTTGGCATATCTAAGTATAGGTGAAGCTGAAGATTATAGATACTATTGGCAAAATAAATGGTATGATGATCCACCAGGTTGGTTGGATGGTGAGAATCCAAATTGGCCTGGGAATTATAAAGTGAAGTATTGGGATAATGAATGGAAAGAAATAATTTTTAATTATTTAGATAAAATAATATCTCAAGGATTTAAGGGTGTTTATCTGGATTTAGTAGATACTTATGTGTATTGGGCTGAAAGAGGTTATGATAAAGAAATAACAGCATCAGAAATGATAAAATTTGTTATAGAAATAGCAAAATATGCCAGAAAAAAAGAACCTGCATTTTTAATTGTTCCCCAGAATGCGGAAAATATATTGGAATATGATTATAATAATGAATATTTAAATACAATTTCCGGTATAGGTGTAGAAAGCTTGTTTTATAAAGGTGAAAATAAAAGATCTAAAAAATATATTTTTAATAGATTGAAATATATATTAACAATTAAGAATTCTGATAAATTTGTGTTAGTAACAGATTATATTTATGATCCAGGAAACCCTAATGAAGAAAAGATATTTGATTTTATTAATTTATGTAATAAATATGGATTTTATGGTTATCCAGCTAATAAAAATAGAAAGTTAAACGACATATCAAAAGCATTAAAATATTTTAAAAATGAGGTGAAAAAGTGAGGATAGCGTTTTTTAATCCACAGGGTAATTTTGATAAAAATAATTCACGATTGACGGAACACCAGGATTTTGGTGGACAACTTATTTATGTTAGAGAAGTAGCTAAAGAATTATCAAAGTTAGGAGTGTTTGTAGATATTTTTACAAGAAAAATAGATGATGAAAATTGGCCAGAATTTAAAGAAAATATTGATTCTTATGATGACACTAAAAATCTTAGAATTATTAGAATTCCATTTGGAGGAGAAAGATTTTTAAGAAAAGAATTACTTTGGCCTTATTTAAAAGAATTTGCTGAAGGTATTTTTAAATATTATAAAAACATAAATCAAAAACCGGATTTTATTACGACACATTATGGGGATGGAGGAATTACTGGAGCTATTTTTGAAGAAATAACAAATATTCCTTTTTCATTTACAGCGCATTCTTTAGGGGCACAAAAAATAGATAAACTAGGTGTAAATATACATAACTTTGATAGTTATGATAGAGAATACAATTTCTCTATAAGGATTCATGCCGAAAGAACTTCTATGAACCGCTCAGCATTTAATATTGTTAGTACTAATTTAGAGCGTTTTGAACAATATGCACATCCATTATATGAAGAGGCAATAGATATTAATGATGATAATAAGTTTGAAGTGATTTCTCCAGGTGTTAATGTAAACATATTTTCTTCAGAAAAGAAAGAAATGGACAAAGAATTCTGGCAAAAAATAGAAAAATATTTATCAAGAGATATAAAAGAAAAAAATAAGCAATATATAGTATTGTCAAGTAGGGTAGATGAAAAAAAGAATCATCTTGGAGCTATTAGAGCTTATGCAAAATCAAAAAAGCTTCAACAAATAGCTAATCTTGTAATATTTGTTAGAGGATTAATTAACAGTTTTGAAGATATAAACAAATTATCAGAAAAAGAGCAGAAAATAATAGATGAAATAAAAAGAATAATAGAAGATTATGGATTAAAGGGAAAAGTTTCATTATTTGATGTTCCGGGACAGGAAGAATTAGCAAGTGCGTATAGATATTTTGTAAAGAAAAATTCGATATTCGTTTTACCAGCATTCTATGAACCGTTTGGATTGGCTCCAATAGAAGCAGCAGCAGTGGGATTGGCTATTGTAGCTACAAAAAATGGTGGGCCAATGGAAGCTTTCGATAGAGGGAAATATGGAGTTTTGATAGATCCATTTGATGAAAATAATATAGCAGATGGAATGATTGAAGGATTAGAAAATTTTAAAAAATATTCCGAATTGGGTAAAAAAAGAGTTATTGAGAATTTTACATGGGAAATTACTGCAAAAAAGTATCTTGAAAGAATAGAAAAATATTTGAAAAATCCTATCAAAAAAATCAATTATTTGGAGATTCCAAAATTCTTTTTTAATAAAGAAAAAAATATTGATAAAAAAATAATTTTAGAATATTTACATAATAAAAATGCCCTCTAAGGGCGTTTTTTATAAAGAAGGGAGCCCCATATAGGGCTCCTGGGAGTTTTAGGCTTTAAAAGCCATTACTCAATGGTTTGGTGGAGACGGCGGGAGTCGAACCCGCGTCCGAAAGTAGAGTAAACCGGACGTCTCCGAGCGCAGCCTGTGTTTTGTTTTTTGCTTAATCTTCTCCCACAGGCAGGATAAGATTAAGCTATCTCCCTAATGTTTCCCCAAAAACCCGGGAGAAAAGTTTTTGGGTAAGGGTCATAATTATGACGCCCTATTCAACCATTTGACCCAGAACGATTGAAAGGACGGCTGCTAATTAAATTAAGCAGCTAATGCGTAATTTTCTTCGGCAATTCTCTTTTTTGACCGATTATTTAACGTGGGAACAGTCTTCCACGGCTCGCTTTCCGACTTACTCTACCCCCGTCGAAACCGTTTCGTCCCCAGGCTTTTTAGATTATAACATAAAAATATTTTTTTTTCAACTATTTAGACGCTGGTTTTAGTAATAAAGTTTAATTGTTGATTATTACTTTTTTTTGAATTATGCTATTATAATTGTAATATTTTATTTCAGTGTCAAAAATAAATTCATTTGGAAAATTATCATTTATAGAGATTTTAAATCTATTATTTTTAATAAGTATTTTTTTGTTTTTATAATAAATAAAAAAATTATCAATATATTCATTTTGTGAATTTAAAAAAATAATATTGGGTTTTTTTATTTCAAAAACAGCATAATTACCCTCTTTTCCTAAATATGTTATATCAAATTCAATCTTTTCTATATCTTTTGGATTATTTTTTACTGTAATAGTTTTTATGCCATTTATGTATTTTCCGTTTATGTTAACTTCAAAGTATAAATTATACATTCCACTTTTTTTAAAAGGATCCAAAATCAATGTGTTATCTAAGTAAGAATATTTTATTTTTTTATAATCGCCTAAAAATTTGAAATTAATGAATTGTATATCAATATTTTTTATCATGTTTGAATATTTATCAAAAACTCTAATATTTCTAATTTTTAATATTTCTTGATTATCTGTAAAAATTATATCCTTATTAAAATCAATGTTGACTTTATAAGGTTCATCTGGATATATATCTAAAGAGATTTGTTTAATCAAATTCTCACCATTAAAAATATTAATTTTATAATTTCCTGTTTTATATATTATTGGCAATATTAATTCAATTTCTCCAAATGCATTAGTTTTTCCAGCATAAAATTTCTTACCATCGTTAATGTTATAATAAATATCAACATTTTCTGAGGGGAAATTTTCTGATTTTGCTATGAGTTTAATTTTAATTTTTTTTCCAGCAGTTGCTTTTATATGGTTCTCGCTTTTAATATAAGATATATCGTCTTTTCCAAATTTTAAAAGAGGGATATTAAAACCTATTCCAAGTATTTGTTTTAAATTTTTGTTTAGATAATAATTTAAATAAAAATGAGAATAATTCATTTTTATTCCGAGAGAAAACTCTGAGGTGTATTTCAAATAAGGTTCAATATATATTTTTCCAAAAGAGGCAAAGGTTGAAATAATACTAGAAAATTGCAAGTCATTTTGGCTTCCGATTTGTAATTTTAAAGGGATATTTCCAAAATCATATCCTAAATATAAGGAGTGAATATTTGTTAATGTGGAGTTATTACCGTATTCCCAAAAGTCATAATTGTATTCTATATATATATTGTTTACACGTCCAAAGGTTAAATACGTTATAAAGATGATTAAAATAAGAAATAAATATTTTTTCATATTATCCTCCAATCTATTCTGGTGTAATCCATCCTAATAATTTTGAATCTGTTTTTATGATGTATGAATTTCCATTGATTTGATCTTTAAATGATTTAGTCTTTCCAAATATTATATATCCATTATCAGATGTTTGTATTATACCTTTTGCAAAATCTTCGCCATTCCTACCAAATGTTGCTTTTTTGGTGATATTTATATTATTATCAGTTTTTAACAATTCAATATTTCCATCAAGTGTATTTAATAAAATTATATATCCGTCAGAGGTTTTATTTATCTTTGCGATATTTGTTTCAAAGCTATTTTCATAGATAGGAGACCACAATTCATTTAACCTATAATTATATTCTTTTACAATTAGATCATTATTTTTAAATCCTAATACAATAAAACTATCGTTACCTTGTATGATATCGACTAAAGTATCAACACTATCAATATTTTTTTCATCTTCAACTATAAATTTTTCATCCATTTTTATCAAATAACCTTTATTATCTAATGTCCCACATATAATATATTTATTATTTCCATCATTATCAACTATTTGTATACCAGCATTTAACTCAGAATTATTATAATAAAGAGAATTTAAAATAGTTGATCCAGTAGTAATATCGATTTTTGAAATAAATGCATTTCCCGAATTATTACCAAGAACTAAATAATCATTATTTGGTAGTTTTATGAAATCTTTAATAGTTGTTGCTGGAATATTGGTTGATGTTGAACCATTTAGGACTAAATTGTTATCATATTCTTCGAATGAGATTTTTCCATTACCAATTCCTATTAATAGAATATCTGAATTATTATCAAGGAAATATGGTGTAATATTAATTGTACTGGACGAATTTATAGTTGTTTCAGTTCCGATTCTGTCTATTTTTGTTAGATAATATGTATTATCTTCTTTTTGAATAAATACAAAATCATTCGTTGTAAATTCAACAAGATCTATAATAGATTCGATTTTTTCAGAACTACCTTTTTCAATTGTGAATATATTTGTATCAGGATTTTCAGTTGTGAAAGAAATAGTAGCTTCACTTGAATCATTTTTTTCATCAATAGATCTAACCTTCCAATAATATGTTGTATTTGGTACAAGTCTTTCAGCATAGTAATTTGTTTGTATAGTATTATATAATTCTGTACTATAAGATGAGTCATCAATAGATTTTAACAAATCATATGTAATATTTTGCCCTTCTGGATCAGTTGATTTCCATGAAATGGAAGCTTCTAATCCATTAAGTAATGTATAATTTATTTCAGGTAAATCTGGTGGTTTATTAACGTAGAAGTTCAATATTTCCGATTCAGTTATTCCTCCATAGGAGTCTTTAGCAATGACTTTCCAATAATATGTTTCAGAATTTAGTAATATATTATATGTATTATAGGTATAATCTGTTGCTATTTTTGTTAGATTTGATTTATTATTACCCAAATATATATCATATTTTAATATATCATTATCATTATCATGTGCAAACCATCTTAAAGTTAAATTTTTTTCTATTCCAGGTGAATTATTTTCGGGATAAAATCTTGAATTATCAAATTCTGGAATGGCATTTGTTTTAAATTGTTTAATTTCAGAAGAAGATTTTCCACCTTTATTATCATATGCAATTATTTTCCAATAATAGATTTGATTATTATCTAAATTATTTAAAATATAATTATTTGAGTCAGTTGTTCCAACTAAGGTTAAAGAATTTTGTAATTTTCCAATATAAATTTCATAAGACAGGTTATCACCATCAGGGTCGTAAGCATTCCAAGATATTTTATCTCCATTTTTAAAATGATTAAAACTATCTGGTATTAAGGAATTATTATATATTATAGGATTTTGTGTTGTTGTGAAATATATTTCTGTAGAAGAATTACTTCCTTTTGTATCTTTAGCTGTAAGTTTTAATATGTAATTGGAATTAGCTGTTAATGAAAAAGTGTAAGAGTTATTTGTTGTATTAATATCATTTTCTAATTCACCACTTTTTATTAACTGAATATTATAGCTTAATATATCTTCATCAGGATCATAAGCATTCCACTCTAACGTTAAATTTAATGCGATATTTGTAGAATTATTAGACAAATTCACATAAGTTATTTCTGGTTTTTGTGTTGTTGTAAATTTTCTTATTTCTGATTCAGTAATTCCATGCATTTCATCTTCAAAATGGATTTTCCAATAATAATCTTTTCCAGGTAATAAAGGTTCTTTTAACGTATATTCACTGGAATTATTAGCGTTTGATATATATTCATAATTGTTTAAATTATTTTCTGATTCCCCAAAATAAATATAACCATTAAAAGTAGAAGAATCTAAATCTTCAGCAAACCATATTATTTTTGGTGTTAAAGATACATTAGTTTCACCATTACGTGGAGAAAAATCCTGTAGTATAGGTGGAATATTAATATTTAAATTGATATGTTCACTTTCGCTATAAAACCCTTTGTTATTATACGCTCTAACAAAAATATCATATTTTCCGCCTTCTGGGATATTTATTATTGCATAAGTGTCCGTAATATTAGTTTTAATAAGAGATTCTTCATCATTTGATTTTTTGTAAATTGCGTATTGGGTAATGTCAGGAACAGGATTCCACAGTATTTTCAATTTATTAGGGTATTTTTCTTCACTAAGTGTATATTCTTTTGTTGGTTCGTAATAATCATAAATATTAGTTATATCTGGATTTGTATTTGGAGTAGTACCTGTACTGAATGTAGCCTCTTCAGAAATAGCAGTAGCAAAATTGCTATCCATTACTACTATTTTCCATGAATATATGGTGTTTGGAGCTAATTCTGATAAAACAAAAGTACTGTTGGACGTAGTTCCAACTTCTGTGTCATTTAAGTATATGTAATAAATTAGATTATCATTATTTGGATCGTTAGCATTCCAATTCAAAGTAACTGTTGCATCCATATCAGATTGGGATAGTGGGAAAATTAATGTTATTGTTGGTTGCTGTGTTGTTTTAAAAGTTTGTGTAGCAGAAATAGCAGTAGCAAGATTGCTATCCGTTGCAATAATACTCCATGAATATTCAGTACCCGGTGTTAAATAGTCTGGAATTTCAAAAGATGTTGATTCCAAAGAATCATAGGTCATCAAAACTCCAGAAGAGTTAATATTTAAAGTATAATTTAAAGCATCATTATCTGGATCCGATGCATTCCATGAAAAAACAGGTTTTAAAGATACGTTATTACTGTTATTATTTGGAATTGTAGGTTCAATATTAGGTTTATTTGTGGTTACGAAATAATTTATTCCGCTTGTTTCAGATGCATTAGCAGAATCATATGCGATAATTTCCCATTTATATCTCGTTTCAGGAAGTATATAATTTGAAAAATTAAAGGAATTATTTGTTGTAGTTGCTATTAAAGACAATTCATCAGAATCTTTTGAGAAATAGACTTTATAAAATGAAATATTATCATCCTCAAAATTCCAGATAAATGATGGTTTTAAACTAATATTTGTAGCATCATTTTCTGGTGAAATACTTTTAAAAATAGGCTTTTTATTTGTAGTGAAAAATGCAATATCGCTTATAGAAGTAGCATTATTTGAATCAATAGCTTCTATTTTCCAGAAGTATTTTTTATTATATTCAAGGTTATGAATAATATAATAGTTTTTATTTGTTTGATCTTTAAAAGTTAAATTTGTGGAAGATTCGCCAAAATAAACATTAAAATGAACACCATCATCTGGATCAAAACCTTCCCAAGTTAATGTTACAGTATCGGTTGGGATATTTATTTCATTATTTGGATGTAGATTATAAGGTTTTGATGGGGCTAAATTAGTTCTAAATTTAATTGGTTTTCCTATGACAAAATTCCCTTTTCCATCATCAACATCGACTCTTAATGCATAAAATGTGTTTTTTTCTAAAGGAAATAGTGATAAAGGGAAATAACGATTATTAGTTGTCTTTTGGAATATTGGTTGTTCTGAAAAGTCTACATAATCGATATTTGTATTTTCATCTATTTTTTTTAATGTTATAGTGAATGTTAAAGGATCATTATCTAAATCTGTCGCTTCCCAAGTGATTGTAGCCTCAGTTGTAACGCCAACAGCAAAATTTTCAGTTTCTAATGTTTTTTTAGGATAAGTTAATTCTATTTCTGGTTTGTAAGATGTGGTAAAAGATAATACCGGACTACTAATGTTATTTCTAACATCAACAACTTTCCAATAAAATGTCATTCCTGAAGGTAAGTTTCTTAAAGTATAGTTTTTTTCCGAAAGTTCTCTTTGCATATAGTAATTCCCGTCATCAGTGAAATCTTGATTTGGGGAAAATATAAATAAATAGTTAGAATCGAATGTATAATTCCAACTAAAGTTTATTTCACCAATAGGAATGCTTTTTGAATTATTTGAAGGTAAAAATCCATAAAATTCAGCATCAGAAACTTGAATATTAACATTTTTTTCTGAAGCAACATTTAAATTATCATATGCTATTAACTTAAAATAATATTTTTTTCCATATTCTAAATTATATATCGTAAAAAAATTATTTAAGCCTTCATATATTTTTTTTGAATCAGCAAAATCTGAATTATTTGATTGGTATAATTCATATTTTTTTATTCCATCTCTGTCAGTAGCTTCCCAGGATAGTTGAAAATGATCGGTATATATTGTATTTTTTGTTATATTAAAAGAAATTTTTGGAATATCCGTTGTTTTAAATTCGTATAAATTCGAATCAGTATAAGCACTACCTTTTATCGATCTTATTTTTAAATAATAGATTGTTTCAGGTTCTAAATTTTTTATAGTAGCATATGTATTTGAAACAGAAATTTTGCTTGACAATGCATTTGGGGATTTTCCATAATAAACTTCAAAAGTATATCCTTCCGGAGACACATTTTTTTCAAGTATCCAGGATATATCGATTTTTAAAGGTAAATTTTCTAACATATTAGTTTTTGGATATTCTAATATGGGTTTAGGCGGCTTTATATTAAATATACATGAATTTAGTATTAGTAAAACAATAATTAGCAACATGTATATTAATTGCTTAAATAATATTATTTTATTCATTTTTTTAAGTTTTTTTATCATTCTATCACCCCATTTTATTATTCTATATGAGGGGCACTAATTCTTAATTTTTAGAGATAAAAAACAACAAATTTTCTTTTGGTATAACTTTGCCAGCAGGGTAATCTTTACCCTTTAATAACTCTTTTAAGAGCTTTGTTTTTTTCTCGCCATTGATCAAAAAAATTACATTTTTACTATTATTTATGGTTTTATATGTGAAAGTAATTCTGGGGACATTGGGATTTGCATTTTTCGGAAATACATAATCAATATATTTATTATCTGAAATAGCAGTATCTGGAAAAATAGAAGCAGTATGTCCATCATTTCCCATGCCCAAAAGTATTAAATCAAAAGAAATGTCCATATTTTTTTCTTTAAAGAAATTCAATATAAGTTTTTCATAATCTTCTGCACATTTCTCAATAGGAGTAATTTCTGTTTTTATTCTAAAAATATTTTCTTCAGGAATATTGATTTTTGAAATTAAATTTTCATATGCCATTTTATAATTGCTATAATCATTATTTACAGGAACATATCGTTCATCTCCGAAAAATATATAAACTTTTGACCAATCTATTCTTGAATAATATTGTGAAGAAAGAATTTGATATAATAGTTTCGGAGTGTTACCTCCCGCCAGAACTAACGTGAAAAAATTCTGTTTTTTAATGTAGTAAGAATAAAAATTGAAGATGCTTTTTGCAACGTCAAAGCTCAGGTTATTTAGATTTTTGTATTCAAATATTCTCATAAATTCCTCCAATTTCTATTATCTTTTTCTATTAATTCAAACGCTTCTTTTGGCCCCCAACTTCCCGAAGGGTAGTAGAATAAATCATCGCTATTTTTCCAGTATTCTAAGATAGGAGTTACCAATTTCCAAGATTCTTCCATAACATCATTTCTTACATAGAGTGTTTGATCTCCTAATAATGCATCTAATATAAGCCTTTCATAGGCATCTTGAGGTTCGAAATCAAAAAAATTTTTATATTTAAATTCCATATTTAATGTGTTTATACAAATCTTTGAACCAGGTTGTTTCGCTTGAAGAGTTAACGTGAAACCTTCGTCTGGCTGAATTCTTATAACAAGAGAATTTGGTTCTATTTTTACAGGATGAAAATCAGAAAAAATGGAATGAGGTACATCTTTAAAGATAATAGCAACTTCTGAAATTTTCTTTTTTAACCTTTTACCAGTTCTTAAATAGAAGGGTACGCCACTCCAGCGCCAATTATCTATATACAATTTTGTGGCTATAAATGTTTCTATTTTAGATTTTTTACCAACTTCATCAATATATGAAGTTTTAAAATCTCCATCCACATAGCCTTCAGTATATTGTCCTCTGATTATTCTTTTGTGTATTTCTTTTACATTATAGGGACGTATTGATTTTAAGACTTTTATTTTTTCATCATGAATCATATCAGAATCAAGAGAAGCAGGAGGTTCCATTGCTATCAATGTAAGTAGCTGTAATATATGGTTTTGGAACATATCTCTTAACAATCCAGTATTTTCAAAATATCCAATTCTATTTTCAACTCCAAGTGTTTCTGATACTGTTATTTGTATGTGGTCAATATATTTATAATTCCATATCGGTTCAAAAACAATGTTTGCGAACCGCATCATCATCATATTTTGAACAGTTTCTTTTCCGAGATAATGGTCTATTCTATAGATTTGACTTTCCTTTAAATGTTTTTGTAATTCGTTATCTAGTTCTTTTGCTGTTTCTAAATCTTTTCCAAACGGTTTTTCTATTATAACTCTTGAATAATTTTTATTTTCTATAGTTAAATTAGATTTTCCTAAATGATTTATAATAGGTAGATAAATATGAGGTGGCGTTGCAAAATAGAATAAAAGATTATTATTTGTATTATGTTTTTCATTAAGGCTTTTGATTCTGTTTTTTAATTCAGAGTATAAACTGTCATCATTATAATTACCCGATAAAAAATATGCATGATTTATAAATTTATTTATGAGAATTTTATCATATGAATTATTTAGGCTTTCAAGTATTTTATGTCTAAATTCTTCGTTTGACATTTTTGTTCTTCCAATACCAAGTAAATAAAAATTGATTAGTTTTCTGTTTTTGAATAGCTTAAAAATTGAAGGTATTAATTTTCTAAAGCTTAAATCTCCAGAGGCACCAAATATGATTATACCAGCTGGAGAAGGTGTTGGATCATCACATAATTCAACATATGTACCTAATTTATTTTCAACAAAACTCATTGTTTCACCTTCTATACGTTTCATCAGGATTTGCTGGTTTTACTTCACCAGCACCAGCAATGTTTTCTTTCACATCTTGTTCTTTTTTGTAAACAGCATGTCCACCAAATTCTTTTCTTAAAGCAGCAACAACTTTGTCTGAAAATACATCTTTTTGTCTTGATTGAAATCTCTTAAATAAAGAGTTTGAAATTATAGGTATAGAAACACCCTTTTCTACAGCTTCTAAAACGGTCCAACGTGCTTCGCCAGAATCTTCCACATAGCCTTGAATATTTTCTAAATCATCATCATTTTTAAATGCATTTTCAAGTAATTCTAAAAGCCATGATCTAATAACACTACCTTGATTCCATAAATGAGCAATATCATGTAAATTAATATATTTTCCGTATTGTGAAGCTTTTAATAATTCAAAACCTTCACCATATGCTTCCATTAGTCCATATTCAATTCCATTATGTATCATTTTTACAAAATGTCCCGCTCCGTTTGGACCACAATATAAATATCCATCTTTTGGAGCTAATGTTTTTAAAATAGGCACAATATACTCAAATATTTTCTTTTCACCACCAACCATTGTACAATATCCTTCTTTAAGTCCCCAAACGCCACCTGAAACGCCCGCATCGAGATAATGAATACCATGATTCTTCAATTTTTCAGTTCTACGTAAGTCATCTTTATAATAAGTATTAGCACCATCGATAATAATATCTCCTTTCTCCAATAAAGGAATTAGAGCATCAATATTATCATCTGTAATTTTTCCAGCAGGCAACATCAACCAAACAATTTTTGGAGTGTCTAAATTTTTAACAAATTCTTTTAAAGAATAGGTCCCAATAGCACCATCCTTTTCTAATTCTTTAACTTTTTCTTTAGTTCTATTATAAACAACAACGCTATGTCCGCCTTTTAATAATCTTTTTGCCATATTTTTTCCCATTCTACCTAAGCCAATAATACCTAATTTCATATTTTCACCCTTTCATTATAATTTCCATTTAATTCTTTTATTAAATTGTAAAACTTTGTCAGTAAATCTTCTTAGTAATTTTTTCATTAGGGCATATCAATATTTTCTTATGATAATTATATCATAATAAATATGACAAAAAATATACACTTTAAAATTGGTTGGTTAATTTAGTAATAATAATTTTTTTAATATATCTCTATATTCTTCGTTAATAATAATTTTTCCTTTTTCTCCAAATAATATTCTTTCTTTGTTTGTCGGAGAATTTCTTGAAATTGCACTAGTAAATGCAGAAACTGAACGCGTGTCCCTTAAATTTAAATCCTTTATTATTTCTTCTTTGGAACTTTTTCCTTTTTTCACCATATATTTCAAAAATTCTCTAGTAGAATCAGTTAATGAATTAATTAAGCCCTGTAATTCTTGTTCTTCCCATTTTTCCTCTGTAATTTTTGAGTTTCCGATAAGTTCTTTGAAAACTCTCAATCTTTTTGAGATGTCTTGAGATAATATTCCGAAAAGATATTCTGTTGGTAAGTTACTATAATCAATTAAATCAAGTAATTCTTTTAATATATTTTCCATTTGAATAATATTTTTATCGAAAATATCAACAGAGATATTTTCATTACCATACATTAAACTTTTCTTTTCAATATCAACTGATATTCGTAATCGATTAAATAATGATATAATAAATAAAGAAAGGAATTTTTCTTCTACTACTTGAGGAAAAGATTCTGATTTTAAGAAATCTAAAATTTCATAAAAATCTGATTTAGAAGATAGTTTATCAAAAATTTCAGTTTTTAGCTTATTTTCTTCATTTAATATATTTTCACCTAAAAATGAATACAATGTTTTAAGAATTTCTTTATACAAAATAATCACCTCTTTGTGTTTTATAACTTTAATATATATTATACCAAAAAAAGGAGTGTTTATATGCAACAATATATAATTGTAAATGAAAAGAATTATTATAAAAGATTGGATAAATTTTTGAGGAATAATTTTAGTGATTTGAAATTAGGTTTTATATATAAGCTTATTAGAAAAGGTTTTATTTATATTAATGGTAAAAGAATAAAAAAGCAAGATTTTGAATTAAATATTGGAGATAAAGTAGAGGTAAGATATAAAGGACCATTTGAGGAGAGAAAGAAAGAAAATAAGATTTTACCAAGACCTTTAGATTTTGAGATAATCTTTGAGGATAGAGATATAATTTCTATAAACAAACCAGCAGGTATATCAATTCATCCTGGTAAAAATGAGGAAAAGGTTACTATAATAGAAGGATTATTATACTATGCGAAAGGTAAATTTGAGCCACATCTTGTTCATAGACTTGATAAACATACATCGGGTGTTTTAGTAATAGCAAAGAGTAAGCAGGTAGCAAGGGAATTAACAGATATTATAAAAGGCCGAGATATTATAAAAAAATATCAAACTTTAATAATTGGAAAATTAAAAGGAGAAAGGAAAAAATTAGAAAGTTTATTTGAAGATAAAAAAGCAGTGTTATACTATAGTATATTAAATAATTATAAAATAAAAAAAATAGATTTAACGCTGGTAGATATAGAATTAAAAACAGGAAGAAAGCATCAAATTAGAAAGCAATTTGCAAATATGGGATTTCCAGTTGCGGGAGATAATAAGTATGGAAATTTTGAAATTAATAGAGATTTAAAGAGATTAATAGGGTTGAAAAGATATTTTCTTCATTCATATTATTTAGAATTTAGATATAAAAATAAAAATTATTCTTTAATTTCGAATTTAACGCCAGATTTGAAGAAGGTTTTAGAACGACTGGAGGGGTAATTTTTTGAAATTATCTAAGAAGATTTTATCACTTGCTATTATTTATTCTATTTTTTTGTTTATTAACATTTCTTTAAATGATTATCTATTTCTTCGCAATGGATATCATATTATAAATAATGAAAAAATGCAAAAAAAATCCATTAATATTGATGGAAAATTAGTTGATATATATGAATACCAAAATTTTATATTAATAAGCGAAAATTCTACAAATATTGAACTAAATGATTTTAAAAAGATTATAAGCAATTACGATAGAATAATAATTGCAGAGTTCTCAGATTTTGGATATTTGTTTGATAGATACAAAATTTATTTAAATGATGATGAATTAAAAAAAATTAGATATGCCCATTATATAAAGCCAAGAGAAATAGATAAATATAATATAAATCAAATAGAACAACGATTTTGGAGAGCTTTTAATGAGAGGCGTATTAACATTTTTTATATTCCAAATCATAGTAAGAGGGGAGCTATAATAGAAAATATAAAAATGAGAATGAAAAATTACAACGAAACGATCCCACATTTAAAAAATAGTAATCCATATGTTCCCTTAATTTCAGTTTTAGTTATTTCACTATATATTTCAACTATTATGCCTATTTTATCAATTTTATATGTCTTGATATACTTCTTTTTAAATTCATGGTCTTATGTTTTTATAGGCATCATCTTTTCTTTTATATCATGGATAAAATGGAAGAGATATAAAAAATTAGGGTATTTGATTCTACTCAATATTATCTTTGGTGTTTTAATATATGGAAGTGGATATACATACTTTTTTATATATAAAATTTCTGTAATAAGGGGTGTAAAACTAATTCTTATAACTTTGCCGTTTGTTTTATTTCTTGTTCAAGTGAAGAATTTCAAATTGAATAAAAAAGATATTATTTTATCAACCCTTTTTTTAGGAATAATAGCAACATATTATATATTGAGAAGCGGGAATTTTGGGTTTTCATCGATGGTTGAAAGAAATATTAGAGATTTTTTAGAACAAACATTGTATGCAAGACCTAGATTTAAAGAATTATTTGCATATATTTTCGTGTTTTCTAATCCACCAACAAAATTCTTTAAAATATTTTGGAATTTAGGACAGTCTATTATTATAGTTTCTATATTAAATACATTTTTGCATTTCCAAACGCCAATTTATTTAGGTGTGTTAAGAACAATAAATGCTTTTGTTATTTCCTGGATAATATATAAATTATTTATATTATTTAAAGGATGGATATATAAAAAGTGAATTTAGACTGTTGATATTGGAAATAATAATGGAATTTTCTTTATGTAAATAGAATTCTATAAATTTAAAGAAAGGAGAATACATATGAAAAAAGTTGAATTACTGAATTTTACAACGCTATATAGGTTTGGAAAACCATTTGAAACAGAAGCAACTGTTATAGAAAAGAATTTGCTGGTTTTTAATAAAACTAGTACAATTGAATTTTTTGAAATTAATGTTTTAAGTGACAAAACTATTTTGACATTTAAATTAGAGGATAAAGACAGAGTATATGGATTAGGTCAAACGCTTGGGGGATTAAATAAAAGAGGTAAAAGATATAAATTATACGCTACGGATGACCCCTTACATACCCCAGAAAAAGAATCATTATATGGTTCTCATCCGTTTTTAATTGTTTCAGAAAAATTTGGATTTTTTATTGATTATCCATCTGAAATTATTTTTGATATAGGTTATACCAAATTTAGCAAAATGATAATAACTGTACATTCAAAAGATTTTGATTTATATATTTTTAATTCAAAAAATAATTTAGAAATAATTCAAGAATATTTAAAGTTGACAGGAACGCCATATATTCCGCCAAAATGGGCATTTGGCTATCAACAATGTAGATGGAGTTATCCTGATGCAAAAACTATTAAAGAGATTTCTGAAAATTTTAGAAAAAAAGAAATTCCATGTGATGCAATATATATGGATATTGATTATATGAAAGATTATAAGGTATTTACTGTAGATGAAGATAAATTTCCAGATTTTAAAACATTTGTTTCTGAAATTCACGCAAACGGTTTCCATCTTATCCCTATTTTAGATCCTGGTGTTAAAATAGAAAAAGGTTATGAAATATATGATGAAGGAGTTAAAAATAATTATTTTTGTAAAGATAAAAAAGGTGAAAACTTTGTTGCGACAGTTTGGCCGGGATATACACATTTTCCTGATTTTTTAAATCCAGAAGTAAGAAAATGGTGGGGAGAAAAGTATAAACGTTTTTTTGAAATGGGAATTACGGGTTTTTGGAATGATATGAATGAACCATCTATATTCTTTGTTCCGGATAATTTAAATGAATATTTTGAAAAAATAGAAAAATTGAAAGAAAAAGAAATTGGGTTGGAATTTTTTATGATTAAAGATGAAGCGGTGAATTTATCAAATAAAAGGGAATATTATGAGAGTTTTTATCATGAAACACCATATGGAAAGTATACAAATGATGAACTTCACAATTTATATGGATATTATATGACAAAGGCAACAGTAGAAGATGGATTTAATAAATATATATCAAATAAAAGATATTTGTTATTATCAAGGAGTAGTTATTCAGGACATCATAGAATTGCAACGATATGGATGGGGGATAATATGTCATGGTGGGAACATATGATTGTGAATATACAAATGCTCATGTCTCTTAATATGGCGGGATTTTTCTATACCGGTGCTGATATAGGAGGTTTTGGAGCAAATGCTTCGCCAGAATTAATTATAAGATGGATGCAATTAGGGGTGTTTTCGCCATTATATAGAAATCATTCTGCCATTGGAACAAGACAACAGGAACCATGGGCATTTGATAATTATATAGAAGAAATAATGAAAAATACTATAAAGTTAAGATATGCGCTAATACCATATTTGTATTCCGAGTTTTTTAGCTCTGTGGAAAAATTAAAACCATTTATCTCACCAATATTTTTTCATTTTGATGATGAAACATCAAAAAATATTGAAGATCAATTTATGGTAGGAGATTCTATAATGGCAGCACCTATTATTAAGCCTAATGCAAGAGGAAGGTTTGTTCATTTACCTGAAGTTAAATGGTTATATTGGAAAGCTTCAAAGGTGGAGGACAGAGAGATTAAGGTATATGATTCCGGAGATTATTTTGTAGAATCAAATTTGAATGAGATTCCTATTTTTATAAAAGAAAATACATTAATAGCTTTAAATGAAGAAAATATAAACTATGTTAATGAAAAAAACATAAAAGAATTGACAATTATAGGTTTAGTAACAGACAAAGCAGAATTTGAATATTTTGAAGATGATGGGGATACATATAATTATAAAGATGGAAAATATACAAAAATAAAAATTAAGGTTGTAAAAAATAATAATGATTATGAATTTGAAATAAAAAAAGATGAAAATGAAGATTTTATTTCAAGTATTGAAAAAATAAAATTTGAGATTTATGATGAAAAAGGTAGTAAAATAAATAAAATAATTGAATTATAATTAAAACAAAAGCCCCCTTTAATTGTTAGGGGGCATTTTTAAACTTAATTATCAGAAATTACAGGTTTATAAATTACTAATTTTTGTCCAACAAAAATTAAATTTGGATTTTTAATGTTATTCCATTTTGCAATAGCATAAGGATTTACATTATACATTCTACCAAGTTTAAATAATGTATCTCCTGATTTCACATTATACATAACATCTGTTGCTACATACCAATTATTATCAACTTTAGCTTCAATTGTTTTGTGTTCCATAATATAATCAGCCATTAATTCAGAAACTTCCATCATAACTTCTTTTACGACAGGTTTTCCAGCAAACATTGAATAACCACCGCCGCCGCCAGCTCTGTAATTATTTAGTACAATTTCATATTCTTTATCCATCTCTACAGGTTTCCCTTCATATTCTAACCAAACAACTCTTTCACCAACAGGTTTAGAAACATCAATAATATAATTTATTCCTTCCCACATATCGTAATTGTAATGTCTTGGTTTAGGATCTACCCATGATTTATTCACATCAACTTTTCCATCATTATATACAAAATAATCTGCACTCTTTTCAATAGCGTCTTTTATGTCTTTTCCAGTTACTTTTAATACTTTTAATGTATTTGGATAAATATAAACTCCGTTAATATCTCTTAGTTTAATAGGACCAGATTTCCAGCCTTTAATATCATTATTAAATAAAGCAGTTGAAGAAATTTTTACACCAGAATATGTTTGTTGAACTTTATTAACAAATTCAATTAATGGATGATCAGCTAATCTTACTTTTAATGGATCATATACATAGAAATCTCCTTTAGCTGTTCCAACAGGTTGATCTAGCCATTTTTGAACTTTATCTTCATAATCTTGAACTAAATTTAAAACTTCTTGATCAGATTTTACAGTTTTTGAATCTAATAATTCGGCTTTTCGTGAAACGACTTTCCATTTACCGTCAGAATTATCAAGTGTTAATTCAATTCTTCCAACCTTTTTTCCCCAGCTACTTGGCATCGTAACAGCTATGTTATTATATACTCCAGCAATTGATCTGTGTTGATGACCCGTTACTATGGCGTCAATTCCAGGAACTTCAGTTAATAATCTATAGCCTTCATTTTCACCTGTTAATTCTTCTGTAGGTTCTCCTGTGTTTAAATCTCTTTCGAATCCTCCGTGGTAACCGACTATTAAAACATCAACTTTTTCTTGTTCTCTTAGTATTTTCACATATTTCATTGCAACATCAACAGGATCATAAAAGTCTAAATTTCTAATATTTTTTGGATCTTCCCAATTTGGAATGTATTTTGTAGTTAGGCCCAATATTCCGATTTTTATTCCTTTATAATCGAACACAGTATATGGTTTGAATATAGGCTTTCCTGTATCTCTATTCACTATATTTGCACTTAAGAAAGGGAAATTTGCTTCAGATACAGCTTTGTTTAATACCTTCATACCATAATTAAATTCATGATTACCTATAATTGAAGCACTATATCCTAAGTGATTCATAACTTTAACCATTGGATCGATAGGGCTATTATCGATTCTTGCATGATAATATTCAAGTGGAGTTCCTTGAATTAAATCACCAGTGTCGATTAACAAGACATTAGGGTTTTTTGCTTTTTCCATTTTATAAAATGTTGCAACTCTACCTAAACCAACATAATACGGTTTGTTTGTAGCGTAATTTACTGGGAAAATGTTACCGTGTAGATCGCTTGTGTGAAGAATTACGAGGCTCATTTGCTCTGCAAAAATCAATAAACCAATAAGTAAAATACTAAATAAAATAAAAAATCTTTTCATTCTTACACCCCCTGTTTTAAATTTTGGTGAATTAATTATACCACTTTTTACATAAATATGCAAAAATCATATTCAATATTCCATATAAACTTCATCATTTATAATATCAATGAAACTAAAGTGGATATTACCATTAATTTCAATTATTAAGATACTATGAGGAGTATTTTCTTTTGGAATAGAAACACTTCCCGGATTTATTATTATTAAATCTTCTTTTTTTTCAAATTTGGAAATATGTGTATGACCATGTATAAGATATTGACATTTAAATTTTTTTGCTAATAAAATAGAATCATCTAAATTAGGATCCCAACCATGAGTGAAGAAAAAATTATATGATCCATAACTTTCAACAGCATAAGGTGTGGTTTCTGGAATGTTTAATAATTTTAAGTCTATGGGAGAATCACAATTACCTGTTATAAAGGTTCTTTTTTTAAAGTTTTTCAAAATATTTGATAATTCCATAGGGTTATAACCATTTGGTAAAGGATTTCTTGGTCCATGGTATAAATAATCTCCAAGATGGATTACTCTGTCAACCTCGCTTAAATATTTATTAGCTCTTTTTAAATAAAATAAAGAGCCGTGTGTATCACTTATCACAGCAATCTTCATAGTTCACCTCCAAAAATTATAATATCTACACCTTAATTTTATCACAGGAATTTTATCAAAAACATTTTTTTTATAAAAAAAGAAAAATAAATATTTGTTAAAAAGTTAAATATTACATTTGATACAATATGAAAATATATGGTATAATTAAGAAAAATCAACTATTTGAGGGGGAAAAGGTATGGAACTTTTATTTTTAGGAACAGCAGCATCTGAAGGATTTCCAAATCCTTTTTGTTCATGTGAAAATTGTCAAAAAGCTAGAGAAGAGGGAAAGAAAAGCATTAGATTAAGGTCATCACTATTGATTGATAATGAAATATTAATTGACTTTGGACCGGATATTCTCTCTTCTGTGAATCGATTTGGTATGGAGTTATCAGATATAAAACATATTTTGATAACTCATGGGCATTCGGATCATCTTTTTTTTAAAAATTTTGAGTATAGAAATCCAATTTTTTCTGGGACATTTGATTTGTTACCTCATATTGACTTAATTGTTCCTGATAGATTAGGAGCAGTAATTAAAGAAAAGGTAGATCTTCCTAAAATTAGTTTAATGTCCGTTACTCCATTTGTTTCTTTACATTTGAATGGGTATATAGTTTACACATTAAAAGCAAAGCATACACCAGGATATGACGAAACACCTTTAAATTATATCGTTGAAAAAGATGGTGTAAAAATGCTATATGGCGTTGATTCGGGGAAATTTTTGGCAGAAAGTATTGAATATATAAAAAATGAAATAAAATACTTAGATATTGTAATTTTAGATGCGACAATGGGGTTTAATAAAAAGTATGAGTTTCATATGGGTTATGAAGAAGTATTAGAAACAAAAGAAATATTACAAAAAGAAGGCATTATTGATGATAAGTCGAAGATTGTAGTTACACACTTTTCACATTTGCATAATCCTGAACATACAGAATTGGAAAAAATATATGATAAACATAATATAATCGCAGCATTTGATGGGTTGAAGATAAAAAAATAGCCAGACTTTAATGTCTGGCTATTTTAATTGTTATTACTTAGAAATAGCAGTTTTAATTTTTTCAACAGCTTCTTTTAAAGCTTGAGCTGGTTCTAATTGACCATTGATAATTTGGCTTAAAGCATCACCCATTGGTCCCCATACGGATCCCATTTCTGGAACATTTGGCATAGGTTCTCCGCCAGCAGCACTTTTTACAAAAGCATCAACTATTTCTTTAGGAACAGGTCCGCCTTTTTCTTCAATGATCTTAGCAACATCTGTTCTTGCTGGTAATCTTGGATCTGCTAAATAGAATTCATATATTCCATCTTTTGTAGCTAAGTAATTAATTACAAATTCTTTTGCTAACGCTTTGTTTTCGCTTCTTGCATTAACCATTAAACCTTGAACACCAACAAATGGTTTTCCAAAATGACCATCTGATAATTCAAGTTCTGTTAAAGGTAATACGCCAAAATCAATACCAGCGTTTATATAGTCTTTTACAGCCCATGGCCCATTGATAATCATAGCAGCTAAACCATCTTTGAACATTGAATCCATTGTTCCGTAATTAGCACCTTGTGGAATTAAACCTTCATCAAAGAAAGATTTAATTAATTCAGCACCTTTAATTGCACCATCATTTGCTAAACCAATATTATTTACGTCATAACCATTTTCTTTTGTCCATTTAAATACATATCCACCATTTCCGGCGATAAAGCCATATGAGAAATAGAAATTTCCAGCATCATATACAAATCCTAAAGTTTCATCAGTTGTATATTCAGCAGCAACAGCTTTTAAATCTTCGATTGTTTTAGGAGCTTCCTCAACATAATCTTTATTGTATAATAAAGCAACAGCTTCAATTGCATAAGGAACACCGTATAATTTACCATTTACTGTGAAAGCGTTTAAACCTGATTGTGCGAATTTATCTGTTTCAATAGCAGAGAATGGAATTGAATCGATTAAACCATTTTCAACTAATTCTCCAACCCAGTCATGAGCACCAACAATAACATCAGGACCTTCACCAGCTTGTGCAGCTGTTAAAAATTTTGATTTAATATCACCAAAGTTAACTTGTTGTACTTCAACTAATATACCAGTATCTCTTGTAAATTTCTCTCCAAAAGTTTTCATGAAATCAACTTGTTTTTCTGAGCACCATACAACTATCTTGTTTGATGCAGCAAAAATAGAAGTAAATGCAAATAATACTAATAATGCTACTACCACAACTTTTTTCATCTTAAACCCTCCCTTAAATATTATTATAAAAAATTTGTTACAAAAAAATTATAACACAAAAATTATTATTTTTCTATTCTATTATTAGTTTTTATATATATTTTAAGCTTTTTATTTCTTTTTATTCGTAATTATGATTATAAATATTCATTTAATAACCAAATACGTTATATTTTGAGTAATTAGTTTATAATCTTTAAAATATAGATTATAAATTTCATCAGCGAATATGTTAGATTCAATTTCGAAAATAGCTTTACCATTAGAATAATTATAAGAGTATAATTTAAATAATGTTTTTATTTTATTAGTAATAGTTTCATATTCTTTATTTGTAATATCTAGCACAACAATCTCTATAGGTAATCCATTTGCTAAATAATCCATCCATGTTTTGAGTATTTTTTTAGCGAGTTTTTCTCCAGCAATTTCAGAAGCTTTTTTTACAGAAGTTTTAACTGCGGTTAATTTAGTAACATCTGAACCTCCAGATTCATCAGAGATACTTGCAATTAATTTTCCAGTAGATGTCCAGTAAGCTTTTAAAATTATTTTGCTTCTGGCGGTTTCTAAACCATAATAACTTCCAGAGTATTCTGCAGAAATTTGACCTGTAATTAAAATATCTAAACCTTCATTTGCTAGTTGTAAATTGTTGGATATTTCTTTTATTCTTGTTGAATCAAACAAGTTAAAACCCAGTTTTGATAATTCTGATTCAATAGAATTTTCAGAAATTCTATTTAAATCTTTATAGTGAGAAAAATTTTTTATTTTTACGCCTATTTTTGGTTTCTTCATTTGTTGGAGAATATAGAAAAAATCCTCATCACCTAAATTTTTAGAGACCTCATATTTTACTTTAACGGTATATATTCCATCACTTATATTTTTTTGTAAAATTTCAGAGCCTTTTATGAATCCATATGTTTTTGATAAAATAGTTTTATCCACTAATTTAAAATTTCTAACTATAGTTTGATTAAAAACTTTCATTCCAACAATATTCTGAAGAGCCTGAACTCTTGCATTACTTTCGGCCTCTTCAAGAGTTATACCTTTACCTTCAACGATAATTTCAGTAAAGTTTTCATTTGATGATGAAAAATATTCATATGGTTCTTGTTTAGGTTGAGTTGAACACGATATAAAAATTATAGATATGAAGAGTAATAGAAAAAGTAATTTTCTCATAATCATCCCCCTTTGTAATAATAAATTCCATTATCTTCTAAAATAATGTCTTCCATTATCAATATTGTTAAACGCTGTAATATAATTGAAGGGCTTTCATTAGTATAATATATGATTTTTTCAAATGATTCATAACCATTTATTATAGCTGCTATAATTTTTTTATCTAAGGGGTCTTCAATGTTAATAATTTTATTATTATTAATATTGAATAATTCTTTTAGGTGAGTTTCGGAAATAATAGGAATAGCACCATTAAATATAAGATTGTTAGTTCCCTCAGATGATTTTCTATTTATATCTCCTGGAACAGCATATACATCTATACCAGATTCAATAGCTAATCTTGCTGTTATTAATGATCCGCTTTTTTTAGCTGCTTCAATAACAATAATACTATTGCTTAAACCAACGATTATTCTGTTTCTTTCTGGAAATCTAAAAGGTTGGGCAGGGGTTCCTGGAGCGTATTCTGAAATTATACAACCATTGTTTTTTAATATATCATTATATAAAGTTGTATTTGAAACGGGATAGGGCTTATCAATTCCGCTTCCCAAAACAGCAATGGTATTTCCGCTTTTTAATGCTCCTTTGTGTGCAAAGGAATCAATGCCATAAGCCATTCCGCTAATTATAATATACTGTTTAGCTAATATTTCAGAAAAGGATAAAGCTATATTTTTCCCATAAGATGTATATTTCCTTGATCCTACAATTCCAATTCCTTTTTTATTCAATAAATCAGTATTTCCTTTAACATATAACACCAAAGGCGGGTTAAATATTCTTTTTAATGTTTCTGGATATTCTGGATCAAAATAAGTAATGATTTTAATTTCTTTTTTTTCTAATGAATCATAAAATTTATTTAATTGATTTTCATCTATTAATGGAATCTTTTTATTCTTTATATTTTTTATAATTTTTTCATTTGATTCTTTTAAAAACTCTTTCATCCATATTATACTATTTTGTACCATTTAAAACATCCTTTTTGTGCTCTTTAATTTCTTTAGTTAAAAAATAATTTAAAGTAGTTCTAATAGCTATTATAGTAACTAATTGTCCGAGGCCGTTCCATGTTGACGCAACTGTTGTTTTTATGATACTTGAACCAATTAAGAAACCCAACCCAAGTGAAAAAGAATGTCCTAATTCCAAGCGGCTTTCCCAAATGCTGTCTTCAGATTTTTTTCCAAATAAAACATCTTTTAAAAAAATAAAAAAACCTTTAAACATCCCGAAAACAATAACAACAACTGCCATAATATAAGATATGTCGGAAACATAAATAACAATCTTCTCAACAAAATGATGAATTTCCATTTTATCACCTCAGCATATTTTTACAATAATTTTACCATAAAAAATATAAAAATAAAAGGACAATCAAAGACGATTGTCCAAAAGTATATGAATTATAAATTAATAACTTCCAGATTTATGGGCATTTCTTTAGAACGATAAATTTTAAAATAAAAATTCATTAAATCTGGAAATTTTTTAAATCTTTTTGGTTCTCTTAACATTCTATAAAGCCATTCCAAACCAAAAATCTGGAAGATTTTTGGAGCTCTTGGGATTTTTCCAGATATAACATCAATACTTCCACCGATTCCCATAGCCATTTTTACATTTAATTTATGAATATTTTTATATATAAATTCTTCTTGTTTTGGAACTCCCATACCGACAAAAAGAATTTCAGCACCGCTATTGTTTATTTTATTTATCACTTCATCAGAATTTTCAAAATACCCATGATGTGTTCCTACGATATTAATATTTGGAAATGTTTTTTCCAGATGTTCTTTAGCTTTATCAGCAATTCCGGGTTGAGAACCTAATAAAAATATTTTATGTTCTTGCCACTCGCATATTTTCAACATAGTATCTATTCCGGGACATCTCTCAGTGGTATATCCCCATTTTTCTAGATATTTAACTACTCCTATACCATCAGGTATAGATATTGTAGCGTTTTGTAATTCATATTTATATTCATCATTTTTGAAATATTCTAAAAACATTAAAGCATTAAGAGTGACAACCCAAACTTTTTCATTTGAGTTTATTTTTCTTTTTATAAAATCCCACATTTCTTCTTTTTTCCCAGATAATAGTTTTAATCCAAATAACTGTATCATTTGAGTCACGCCATTCCCACCTTTTTTAATAAACGCTTCTATTTATTTTTTCTTTATCTTTACCTTAAATACCTAATAAATTACAATTAATGTGCTAAAATATAAATTGTGGAAATTTTAAAATCATCTATCAATTGTATATTTTACCATATTTCTGTCTTAAAATATTAATGTGAATGTTAAATTTAGAATAAAAATGGAGGTTGATTATATGGATAATAAAAAAAGTGCTATAGATATATTTATAGACAAAAGTTTTAAAGAAAGTATTCCAAGTGAGTTACCAGTAATTCCAACGAGAGCAAAATTGATTGTTTTTCCAAATTCAGTGATTCCTATGATAATTGGTAGAAAAAAGTCTGTTAAAGCGCTTGAAAAATCGCTTGAGGAATATAATAATTTACTTTTTTTTGTTTCCCAAAAAGAAATTGAACTGGAAGATGTCAATGTGGAAGATTTATTTAAAATAGGAACTGTTGGTAGAGTTGTTCAAATTGCCAAATTGCCTGATGGTGAATATAAAATTCTTGTTGAGGGATTAAAAAGAGCCGAAATAAAAAAAGTTTTAGAAGATGAAGAAATGTTCAGATTTGAAATAAAACCCCTTGAAAGAAAATATAAAACAACTAAAACATTAGAGGCTTTGGTAAGAAAGGTTAAAACGCTATTTGAAAAGTATATTAATTTGTCAAAAAAATTTCCACAAGAAGCTGTTATGGTATTTAAAGATGCAATGGATCCTGAAATTATAAGCGATTTAATTGCTTCTGTTTTACCATTAGAATTAGAAGAAAAACAAGAATTGTTAGAAGAGTTACATCCAAAAAAGAGATTAGAACTTGAATTAGAACTTTTAATGAGAGAAATTGAGTTGTTAGAAATAGAAGAGGTTTTGGAATCTAAAGTAAGAGAAAAGATTGAAAAAGGTCAAAAAGAATATTATCTAAGGGAAAAGTTAAAAGCAATTCAGGAAGAACTTTCTGGTGAAACAGACGAAGAAATAAAAGAAATAAGAGAAAAAATTGAAAGTTCAAAATTGCCTGATTATGTAAAAGAGAAAGCAGAATATGAACTTTCAAGGCTTGAAAAAATGTCACCATATTCTCCAGAAGCAAATGTTGTAAGAACATATTTAGATTGGATTATTAACCTTCCTTGGAACGAAAAAACAATAGATAGAATTGATATCAAAGAAGCAGAAAAGTTATTAAATAAAAACCATTACGGTTTGAAAGAGCCAAAAGAGAGAATTTTAGAATTTTTAGCCGTTCGAAAATTATCCGATAAACCAAAATCTCCTATTTTATGTTTTGTTGGTGCTCCGGGAGTTGGAAAAACATCACTAGGAAAATCTGTGGCAGAGGCTTTAGGTAGAAAATTTGGGAGAATATCACTTGGTGGAATGAGAGATGAAGCTGAAATAAGAGGGCATAGAAGAACATATGTTGGAGCAATGCCTGGAAGAATAATACAATTGATAAAAAGATTGGGGGTAAAAAATCCTGTCATTGTGTTAGATGAAATAGATAAATTAGGTATTTCATATCAAGGTGACCCATCTGCAGCTTTATTAGAGGTATTAGATCCAGAACAAAATAATAATTTTATTGATCATTATCTTGAAATTCCATTCGATTTATCAGAAGTAGTGTTTATTACAACAGCTAATGTATTACATACTATACCAACAGCTTTGAGAGATAGAATGGAGATTATTCATATATCTGGATATACAGATGCAGAAAAATATTACATAGCAAAAGATTATATTATTCCTAAATTATTAGAAGAGCATGGTTTAAATAAATCTCAAGTGAAAATAAGCAAAAATGCTCTTCAAAAAGTAATATCAGAGTATACAAGAGAAGCTGGAGTAAGGTCTTTAGAAAGAATATTAGCAAAATTAATGAGAAAAATAGCATTAAAAATTGCTGAAGGTGAAAAAACAATAAGTATTAAATTATCAGAAACAAAAGAACTTTTAGGTACTCCCCCATATTTTAAATCGAATAAACTGGAAAAACCAGAAATTGGAGTGGCTACAGGTATGGCATGGACGGCGTATGGTGGTGAAATTTTACAAGTTGAAACGCTTATCACTTCTGGTAAAGGGAAGGTAATTATAACAGGAAAGCTTGGAGATGTGATGAAAGAATCAGCACAAATAGCAGTAACTTTATCAAAATCGCTGATTGAAGAAATAGATAAGTCGTTGATAAAAAAATTTGAGACTTGTAATTTCCATATTCATGTTCCAGAAGGAGCTGTTCCTAAAGATGGCCCATCTGCTGGAGTTACTTTAACAATAGCTATTATATCTTCTATTTTAAAGAAACATATTAATAATGAAATAGCAATGACGGGAGAAATTACGTTAATGGGGAAAGTATTGCCTGTTGGTGGAATAAAAGAAAAATTATTATCAGCATTTAGAAGTGGAATAAAAGAGGTAATAATACCTAAAAATAATGAAAAGGATTTAGAAAAAATTCCAGAAGAAATATTAAAAAGAATAAAAGTTCATAAAGTAAGTAATATAAAGGAAGTGCTAAAAATAGCATTAATGGAGGAATAAGATATGTTTAATAAAGTTGAGTTAGTAAAAACAGTTTATAAAAAAGGGGAATATCCTTCACCTTTAAATGCAGAAATAGCTTTTGCAGGAAGATCAAATGTTGGCAAATCAAGTCTGCTTAACAAACTGTTTGGTATAAAGATAGCAAAGATAAGTTCAAATCCTGGAAAAACACGTTCTATTAATTTTTATAGCGTTAACAATAAAGGATATCTTGTAGATTTACCAGGGTATGGATTTGCAAATGTTTCAAAAGAAGAAAAGAAAAAGTGGGCGGAATTATTAGAGGATTATTTTGTTAATAGGTATTCATTGCAAATGATTTTTTTATTAATTGACCATAGGCATGAACCGCAAAAAAAAGATTTAGAAATGATTCAATGGTTAAGAGGATTAGAAATTCCATTTATGATTGTACTTACTAAATTGGATAAAGTAAAAAAGTCCGAAAGACAAAAGAAGTTGAGAATAATACAATCTGAGTTATCTAAATATGGGGATTATTTATATTTTCCCGTTTCTGCAAAAACTGGAGAAGGTATAGGAGCTTTAAAAAACGAAATAAGTAAATTTTTAAAATAATAATGGCTGCAAAGAGCAGCCATTATTATTTACATTCTGTACATAAGCCATATATCTTCAAATCAAAATCTTTAATTTCCATATTTTCATAAGGTAAAATACTTTTTAATTTTTCTATATCTAAATCCATCTTTATAGCTTTTCCGCAATTTTCACATATAAGCAATACTTTTGCCTCATCTGCAAACTCTTCGACTAATTCATATCTTGGGGGACCATCCTCGAAATCAATTTTTTTAATAATACCTATCTCTTCCAAAAGGTCAATACTTCTTTTAACTGTCATTTTACTGGTTTTATGATTTTTTCTCCTTCTGATATACATATAAACATCGTCTAAACTCATTAATTGTCCTTTTGATTCAATAAAAACTTTTAAAATCAACTCTCTTTGTGCGGTCATTCTTTGTTTTTTATCTCTGAGAACTTTTTTTAATATTTGTTGGGACATAGTGTAAAATCCGCCTCCTCGCTTTTTGATTCAATACAATACAATTCTACAGCAAAAAAAAAACTTTTTGATTTAAGGAGTATTAAAATTGTGTTCCCTTTTATTTAATTCAAATAGTGTGTATGTCTATTTTCCAACCAGTAATTTTTGCTGCAGCACGGGCATTTTGTCCACCTTTGCCTATAGCTAAAGAGAGTTGATTTTCTGGAACATTAACCATAGCAGTTTTATTTTTTTTATCTAATTTTATATTTAATACTTGTGCTGGAGCTAAAGCGTTTTTTATTAATTCTTCAATATTGTCAGACCATTTAATCACGTCAATTTTTTCTAAGTTTTTTAAATCTTCTAAAATTTGACTTATCCTAATGCCATTTTCTCCAATACAAGCACCAACGGGATCTATTTTAGGGTCTTCGGAGTATACAGCTATTTTGCTTCTAATACCAGGTTCTCTATATATTTTTTTAATTTTTACTATGCCATCTTCAATTTCAGGAATATTCATTTTAAATAATTCTTCTACAAACTCAGGAGAGCTTCTTGTAACTAAAATTTTTGGACCTTTTGTAGTTTTTTGTATACTTTTTATATATACTTTTATTATGTCACCAGAATATAAAGATTCATTAGGAATCCATTCTTTTTTAGGTAATTTAGTTTCTAATTTTCCTATTCTTATATCTGCATATTCAAAGGTTACTAATAATACTTCAGCAGTTGTGATTTTTCCTTCAAGTGGTGAGTATTTATGGTATAAATTTTCTTTTTCAATCTCTCTTATGCTTTGTTTGATAACCTGTTTAGCAGTTTGAGCTGCAATTCTTTTAAATTCTTTTTTAGGATTAATTTTCTTTTTAATAAAATCACCGATTTGTACTTTGGATTTTATTTTTTTAGCATCTTCTAAAGTAATTTCTTCACCTTCATTTTCTACACTTTCCACAACTTTTAATATTTGATATATAGAAATTTCCCCATGGTTTTTATCAACAATAACTTCAACATTTTCCATTTCATAATTATTTTTATAAGCTTTTTCTATAGCTTTTTCTATAATCTCTAATAATACTTCTTTTTTTATATCCTTTTCTCTTTCTAATTCTTCTAAAGCTTCAATTAAAACAACGTTCATATAATCACCTCCAAATTATAAATCTAATTCTAAATTTGCTCTAAGTATTTTATTATAGGGGACTTTCAATACTTTTCCGCCATCTTTTTCCTTTATTAATATATTATTTCCTTCAATTTTAGTTATATAGCCTTTTATAACTGTTCTATTTTCAATGCGCTCTCTTAAAATTATTTTTGCTAATTTTCCCTTAAATCTAATATAATCGTTTATTCCTCTTAAAGGTCTATCTAATCCTGGAGAACTAACAATTAAATCATAAGAAGAATCTATCAGATCTTTCTCATCCAAATAAGCTTCTATTTTTTTGGAAAAATTTTCACATTCATCAATTCCAACATATCCATCTAGTTTGTCAATAATTATTTCCAATTTTAATTTTCTTCTTATTTTTTTTAAATTAATATCAAATATTTCTAAATTCATATCTTTAGCTATTTTACAAGCTTTTTCTCTTATCAGGTCTTTAATGTTATCCATAAAAGTACACCCCCTTTGTTAATAAAAGAGAGTTCGAGGGCTTAGCCCTCGAACATCTTAAAGATTTATTTCAATGGGATTATATCACAAAAATTTTATAAAATCAATAGTTTTTTTTGGAAATTACAAAATTAAAAACCTCTTTTTCAAAGGTTACAATATCCTTTTTTGAAGTGATAATTTTTTTATTTTCGTTTTTTATATTTTCTCCAAAAACATTAGAAAGAATTTTTTTAGAGGTAGAACTTGCATTCATTTCAATTTCTGAAATAGCTCTTAAAAGGTTTCTTCTATTTTTATCAAATATATCAAAGGTCCCACCTTTTATCATCTGCTCAATAATATTTCTTGTAATACCAATACTTTTTGCTCTTTTTATAAAATTTTCAAAAGAAGTATATTTACCTTTATTTTGAATATCTTCAAAAATTTTTTTCTCTGCGAATTCACCAACACCTTTAATAATACGTAAAGGTAAAATAATCGTTTTATTTTTATAATCTCCAAATGGAATGTTTATATTTGGGAGGATAATATTAATATTCATCATGTTTATTTCTTTAAAAATTTCAAAAGAAAAACCTTTGTATTTTATATATTCTAAATAAAATCTTTCTGGTTGTGTGCTTTTAATTTCAGCGAGCCAATAACTCAAATGAGCATAAGCGACACTATGAGATTTATTAAAAGCATATTGTGAGAAATTCTCAATTTTTTTATATAAAACCTTTGCTTCGTTTTCGCCAATTTTTTTTGATGCATTTAAGATAAATTTTTCTTTTAAGATTTCAATTTTTTCTATATTTTTTTTGGAAATTGCTTTTCTGAAATTGTCTGATTCATATGGAGATAAATTACCTAATTTTTGAGCTAAGTACATAACCTGTTCCTGAAAAATAATGACTCCTTTTGTTTCAGGAAGAAGTTTTTTTAAATATTCTTTACTGCTACCATCTAAATATTCGTCAAACATACCGGAATTTAGTGGCCCTGGCCTATTTAATGCAAGTAAAATATAAAGTTCTTCAAAAGTTTGAGGATTTAATTTTTTCGCTAAAATTTTAGCTGATTTTGATTCAAGTTGAAATATACCTTCAGTTAATCCTTTTGATATAATATTAAAAACCTTTTTATTGTTTAAATTTATAAAATAATCTTTTGAATATTTAAAATCAAATTTTTTTAATAACGAAAGAGTGTCTAGAGATAACAAATCAAATTTTTCTATACCTATTTCTTTTAATTCTTCCATTTCCCAAATAGTAACAGGAATATTTTTAGAAAACTCAAGAGGAATGTATTCTTTTAAATTTTTGTCTGATAATATTATTCCAGCTGCATGAACTGATTCAGCAGTTTCTAATCCTTCAAGATAAAATGCTAAAGTATAATAGTCTTTCAATTTATCATTTTTATATAATTTCATATTTTCTATGGATCTAATTGGTTTTTTAAATTTGTTAGAATAATCTAGATTTAGTATTTCTTTAATTTTTTTGAATACACTCTTATATTTCATTCTAACATATGTTCTAACCTGAGCAATGTCGAATTCTTTTGATAACTCATTAATAATAATATCTCTTTTTTCTGATTCTACATCGAGATCTATATCTGGAAGTTCTTGTCTTGAAAGATTCAAAAATCTTTCAAAATATAAATTATATTTTATAGGATCTATAAGCGTAATTCCAAGTAAATATACAACAAGAGAGCCTACAGCAGAACCTCTACCTGGGCCAATTAAACTTCCATTTTTTTTTGCGATATCAACAATTTTTTTTACTGTTAAAATATAGTCGGAGACATTTAATTTTCTTATAACTTCCAATTCGTTTTTTAATCTTAATACGTAATTATCTGGTAATTTGCTTATTGTGGGTAAAATATTTTCATATAACTTTTTAAATCCCCCAATTTTCGGTATTCCAACAAAAAAATTTTTTATATCATATTCAAAATTTGTTTTTAGAATATATTTATAGATATTTTTATTTATATAATTTTCTATTCCTGAATTTTTCTTTATATAGTCTCCATCAATATCATTAAGTAATTCTGAAAATCTTTTTGTAGGATATACAATTTTGTTGAAAATATTTTTTTTATCAAAAAAATGTAAATTTTCGTTTAATCCGTTATAGATTTTAACAATTTTTTTTAATTCAGAAGAATTTTTTGGCAAAAATACTTTATCTTTCATTTCAAAAAAGATTATGGGTTTTAACTTGTAATATTTACATAATTTAATAAAGCTTATCCAGGACTTTGGGTGAGACTCTATTATTGCTATACCATCATAATTATATTTTTTTGCTAAAGGAATTAAATCTCTTATTTGGATATACGATTTCCCTATTGATTTTGAGGTTACAACAGGTCCTAAAATCTTCAAAATAATCACCTCAGAAAAAACACATTTTTAAATATTATAACATAAAAAGCGCCGAAATTCGGCGCTTTTTATATGTAAGAGTTATATTGCTCTTTTAACTTTACCTGCTTTTAAACAACTTGTACAAACATTCATTCTTTTTACTGTTCCATCTTCTAAAACAACTTTAACTTTTTGAATATTTGGTTTCCACCATCTTCTTGTAGTAACTTTTGAATGAGCAACACTATTACCAGCTGTTGGTCTTTTACCACACACTTCACAAACTCTAGCCATTTCAATCATCCTCCTATATTATTTAATTTTATTATTAATTACTTTATCTAACAATATTTAATTTTGTAATCATTAGAGACCATCTATATTATATACATAAAGATGAATTTAATATTTAAAAAAGGTTAATTTTATTCATCAGATTCAATTAATTTTTCTTCATCTTCAAACTTCATTGGTTTGACGATAGGGTAAGCAATGACATCTCTAATAGTTTCAGCATTTGTAAGGAACATAACAAACCTATCAATTCCTATACCTAATCCTCCTGTTGGTGGTAAACCATATTCTAAAGCTCTGATAAAATCTAAATCCATCATTTGAGCTTCTTCGTCACCTTTTTCTTTTAATTCAACCTGTTTTTTAAATCGATTTAATTGATCTACAGGGTCGTTTAATTCACTAAAAGCATTAGCCATTTCTCTTCCATATATGATTAATTCAAATCTTTCTGTAACTCTTGGATCTTCTCTATGCCTTTTAGCTAAAGGCGATATTTCAACAGGATGTTCTAATACAAAGGTGGGTTGAACAATTTTATCTTCTACTAATGACCATAATTCATCTATATAATGACCTTTGTCTGCAACCTGGATTTCAACACCGTTTTTTTCTAAAACTTCAACTAATTTATCATCAGGATCTTCTAATATATCGACATTTAAATGCTCTTTGATGAAATCTCTCATCTTTACTCTTTTAAAAGGAGGTTTAAAATCTATTTCAACCCCTTGATAATTAATTTTTGTAGTTCCATGAATTTTTTCAACGACATAAGATAAAACATCTTCTGTAATTTTCATCATATCTGTGTAATCGGCATATGCTTGATAAAGTTCTATCATTGTGAATTCAGGGTTGTGTTTGTATGATACGCCTTCATTTCTGAAATTTTTTCCAATTTCATATATTTTTTCCATACCACCAACGACTAATCTTTTTAGATATAATTCTGGAGCTATTCTTAAATACATATCAGTATCATAAACGTTTAAATGTGTAACAAAGGGTCTGGCATTAGCACCGCCTAAAATAGGATGTAAAGTGGGAGTTTCAACTTCAATAAATCCTTTGGAATTTAAGAATTCTCTAATATATCTAATGGCCTTAAATCTTATAACGAAAGTTTTTAAGCTATCATCATTTGCAATCATATCAACATATCTTTGTCTATATTTAACTTCCTTATCTTTTAAACCATGCCATTTTTCTGGCAATGGTCTTAAAGCTTTTGAAAGTATTTCGAAGTCGAGTATTAATAAAGTTAGTTCACCAGTATGAGTTTTAAAAGGAAACCCTTCAATTCCAACCCAATCTCCAATATCCATATATTTTTTAAATTCATCAAATTTCCCGTCGGCAACTTTATCTTTTCTTATATAAGCTTGAATTCTTCCAGTGTCATCTTTTAAAACAATAAAAGCAGATTTTCCATGTTTCCTTATAGACATTACCCTTCCTGCAAATTTAAATACATCATTTTCTAATAATTCACCATCAGAAATATTATTGTATTTTTCTTTGATTTCTTCAACTTTCATATCTTTTTCAAATCGATAAGGATATGGATTTCTTCCTTCTTTTCTAATTTCTTCAATTAATTTTAGTCTTTGTTCTCGTAAATCGCTCAAATCAAGCACCTCCATATTTTAATATAGCTAAAATTTCAAGTTCTCTTTCTTTGTTTGATGGTGTTTTAAATTTAATTTTATCACCAATTCTCTTTTTTAATAAAGCTTTACCAATAGGGGATTCAGAACTAATTTTTTTAGGATTCGAAAAAATATCAGCTTCTTGAGAATTAACTATTTTATATGTTTCTTCGATATTCTTTTTTAAATCTTTAACTATAACAGTATTTCCAAGATTAATTTCCTCGTTATTACTTTCCGATTCATCAATAACTTCAGCATTTTCCAAAATATAATCAATTTCTTTGATTCTTGAATCAATCTTACCCTGTTCATTTTTTGCTTCTTCATATTCACTGTTTTCTGATAAATCACCTAACTCTCTGGCTTCTTTTATTCTTTCAGCAATCTCTGTCATCAATTTATTTTTTAATGCTTCTTTTTCTTTTATTAAATTTTCATATCCTTCTCTGGTTAATTGGATTTTTTCACCTGGAACCATGTTTAAACCTCCTTAGTTTTTAAATCATTTATTATTTTTATAAAATGATCAAGATCGCCAAATTCTTTATATACAGATGCAAATCTAACATACGCAACATGATCTATTTTTTTTAATTCATTCATAATCATATCACCAATTTTAACACTTTCAATTTCAGAGGATCCCATTTTTCTTATTTTTTCTTCAATTTCAGCTGCGAGGTTTTCAATTTGTTCATAACTTATAGACCTTTTATGACAGGCTTTAATTAAACCATTTAATATTTTTTGTCTATCGAAAAGTTCTCTTTGTCCGTTCTTTTTAATGATAAAAATTTTATGAGTTTCATATCTTTCATATGTTGTAAATCTGCTATTACATTTTAAACATTCTCTTCTTCTACGAGTTACTGTACCTTCTGCAATTGTTCTTGAATCTAATACTCTTGTCTCATCATGCCCGCAATAAGGACATTTCATAAATTTTCACCTCTTTTAATTTCATTTGCAATTTTTTCTAATTTTTTAATTTTATAATATAACGTTGATTTAGACATATTTAAATTTTCTGCCATTTCACTTAAGCTTTCGCTTTCATTATCAAGACGATATAAAGCAATTTCTTTTAATTCGTCCGGTAAATTTTCTAATATACCTTTATCTAGTAGGATCTTTATATGAGCAATTTGTTTCGAAGCACTTTCAGCAGTTTTAGTAGCATTAGCTGAAATAAAATTAAATGTTCGCGATACATTGCTTTTTAATTCGCGAACTTTAATTATGTTCGATATTTTATCTACAGAATTATGAGCGCCGATTAATTCCAAAGTGTTTAAAATATCTTTGGATGATTTTATGTATATTTTTATTTTATTATTTTTTGTTATATAATTAGCTTTGATTCCTATAAGATTTTGTAAATTTTTTATTATTTTTTGTGCAAATTGTTCTGTGAAATCAGAAAAAATTTCAAAATGGTAGTTTTTAGTAATGGAAACAGAACCGCAACTTAAAAATAATCCCCTTACAAAAATACCAAATAAATATGGATCTGAAGATATATAATCAGGAATATTATCAGAAAAAATATCAATATTTTTATCTTTAAAAACAATTTTTGCATGCATCAAATTAAAATAGAGTTCCCCCATTCTCCCTAATTTCAATCTTTTTTCAATTTTTATATATGTGGTTATCCATTCTTCAAATAATTCTTTAGATAATTTATAAACTCTTTTTAAAGTGGTCATAGAAGGTATAGATAACTTTAGAAAATGTTGATCACCGTCAATTACAAAACTTCCTTTTCCTTTTATAAAACCAAATAATTCTACCTCAGGATAATCAATTTTTGAATTAACTAATTCTAATTTAACATCTTCAGAAAAATTTGGCATGTTTATCACCTGTCAATATCTCTATGATATATAGAAACATTATAATCATGACTTTTTAACAAATCGAATAATTTTTCAGCAACATAAACGGATCTGTGTTTTCCACCGGTGCAACCGATTCCTACATTTATCGATACTCTTCCTGTTAAAGAGTACCATTTATGTATTTTGACCATTAGATCAAAAATGGATTTTACCGTATCTTTTGATTCTTCAAAATGTTCTAAATATTCAATTATTTCTTTATTCTTTCCAGTTAATACAAACAATTCTTTTATATAATAAGGATTAGGTAAAAATCGTACATCAAACAAATAATCTAAGTCATTTGGTGGAGAGTATTTAAATCCAAAACTTATTATTTTAATTTTTGTGGTATTTACAGATTTTTCATCTAAAATTTCAAATATTTTTTCTCTGAATTTTGACGGTTCTAAATTTGTTGTATCGATAATAAAGTCAGATATTTCTTTTATAGGGTTCATTAATTCAATTTCTCTTTCAATAGCATCATCTAAACTTAAAATCATATCTTGTAAAGGATGTCCTCTTCTTGATTTCATAAATCGTATTTTTATTGTTTCTATTGAAGAATCTAAAAAAATAACTTTAAAAGAAATATTAAGGTTTTTAAAATGTTTTCTGATTTTAAGTATTTCTAATTTTAATTCTTTAGCTTTTTTCCATCTAATATCACTGACAAAAGCAATATTTTCAATGTCAGAACTATTTAAAAGCATTATCAAAAATTCTTCTATTAAATGAGGAGGAATATTATCTATAGTATAATATTTTATGTCTTCCAATATTTTTAAAATGGTAGTTTTACCAGCACCGGATAAACCTGTAATTAATAAAACATTTCTTTTTTTTACCATGAAATCACTCCAGTTTCCCCAAAAACTAAGGTAGAATATTGCACTTTATAATTGTTCCTTCCTAATATTCTTTCTGAATTATGTATAAATTTATATTTATCACCTGATACAAAAAAATGTATTTTAGGAGGTGATGAAATAACAGATAAATATGATTTTAATGATTCTACAATTCCATCAGCAGGATCTATTATTTTTCCCTTAACGGATTTTTTAATATGCTTTTCCAATATGGGATAATGAGTACATCCTAAGATGATTTTATCATATTCTTTTTGATTTTTTAAATAAAAATTTACAATAGATTCAGCGATAGGTCCATGCCAGATACCTTCTTCAATTAGAGGTACAAATAATGGGCAGGGAATCTCAGTTAATTTTGTTTTTTTTGTAACTAGAAGTTCCCTATATGTTCCGGTTTTTACAGTATTTTCCGTAGCGAGAAGTAGAACTTTTTCTTTTTTATCAATTTGGGAAATTGCATTTTTTAATATGCTAATATATCTAAAATTATATATGCTCATATCAATATAATCTCTTAAAATTATGGAATCTGAAGTATTACATGCAGAGACAACAATATCTATTCCAAGATTATCATAAAATTGGAATAATTCTTTTAAAATATTTATAATTTTTTTAATAGGTTTAGAACCGTAAGGAACATTTAAGGTATCTCCGAAATAAAAATATTGGTGGCCTTTAAAGGTATTGACCACCTTTTTCAAAACGGTTAAACCACCTATTCCAGAATCAAAAAAACCTATTTTCATCTTTACACCACCAACATTATCCTTTATTATGGGAGACAGTAGAGGCTTTATTTATTAATTCTTTTAGCCCGTTTTTTAATTCTAATTTTTCCAGGTTTTCATTTAATAAAAGGTATAGCAAAACATGAACAATATCCGGATTGTTCATTTTAGAATATATTTCTTCGACATTATCTTTTATTGTTTCTAAGATTTTTGTGACAATCTCTTCAGGTTCGTCAGTAATAAAATCATATTTTTTCCCCATTAAGTCAAAATATATATGTTTTTGTATCCTGTCTCCCATAAAAATGCACCGCCTATTATATTACCATTTTGGTTCTTCTTGTGAGAGTTCTTCAGTATTATCGGTTTCGCTTGTTATAGCTTCTTTTGTTATAGCTTCTTCAGAATTTTCTTCTCCTAAAATTTCTTTTAATTTGTAATTAATCTCCCGAATATATTTTTCCATTTCTTCTTCATTCTTTTTAAATTCTTCAATTTGAGTTTTTAACATATCTCTTTCTCTTGTGAGATTTTCATATTCACCATAAAGTTCTTCATTTTCTTTTTTTAAAGCATCTCTTTCTTCTTTAACTTTGTTATACTTTTCAGTAAGATTATTTATGATGCTTTCGAGTTCTTTTAAAAGTTCCATTTTCATACCCCCTTAATTATTATTCAATATTTTTTTCTATAAAAAAACTAAAATTCCCTTTTAATTATATCATAAAAATTTCCATAAATCACAAATCTGTGTTATAATATTCTAAGAAAAAAATATTTGGAGGTGAAGTTATTATGAATTTTCATAGTATAACAAATTTTTTGTTTTTTGGGCCACCGGAAACAGCTGCACCACAAACAACTACAGCTGCAGGTGCGACAACTACAGCAGGTAGTATATGGGGATTGTTGTTCCCGTTTGTTTTAATATTTGGGTTAATGTATTTTTTAATTATAATGCCACAGAAAAAGCAAGAGAAAAAGCATAGAGATATGCTTTCAAAATTGAAGAAAGATGATAAAATTTTAACTCAATCTGGGATAATAGGAAAAATAGTGAATATTAATAATGATTTTGTTAGAATAAGAACTGCAGATAGAACAGAATTGGATATTACAAAAAGTTCTATAGTAGCTATATTATCAAAATCAAATAAAGAAGAAAATAAAAAAGAAATCAAAAAAGAAGAAAATAAAAAGTAATTTTCAAGGGGGTTGGTTTTGTGAAAGCACACAAAGTTAGAGTAATCATTTCTGTAGTAGTTATACTAACAGCATTATTGATGTTTTTCTGGCCTTCAAAAACAGCTAGTGAAAATACAGGAGTTTTTAAGTATTTTTCGAATATTAAACTTGGATTAGACATTAAAGGCGGTAGTATGTTAGAATATAACATGAAATTAGATGAAGGAACAGATCCAAATGAAATTATCGACAATGTAATTTTAGTATTAAGAAAAAGATTAGATGCTGCAGGATATACAGAAGCTGTTGTATCAAAAGTTGTTAGCGGTAATAAAATAAGAGTTCGAGTTGAAATTCCTGGTATTACAGATATAGAAACTGCTGAAAAGTTAATAGGTAGTAGAGGAAAGCTCTTTTTTGCAGAAGTTATTGAGGTGCAGACATCTGATGTAAAGCCTACAGTAAAAAGAAATAAATATGTTATTATAAATGGTAAGGAAGAACCTTTATATGATTATGTAAGAGATATGTATGATGAAACAACATGGTATAAAATTAAAAGATATTTTACTTTTGGAAAAGAACCATTTGAGTTTACAGGGGAAAAAGTTATTGATGCAAACGCTGATATAAATACAAAGAATAAAGGTTTTGTGGTTAATTTAAAATTTGGATCTCAAGGAAGCAGAGAATTTGAATTAATTACAGGTAATTTAGTAGGAAAGAGATTAGCTATAATTCTAGATAATAGGGTTATTATAGCTCCAACTGTTAATCAAAAGATAACCAGTACTTCAGCTGTAATAGAAGGGATTCAAACTATAGAAGAAGCAAGAAATGTTGCAGCTTTAATAAAAGCAGGTAATTTACCAGTTGACTTAGTAAAATTCCAGGAAAGAACTACAGGTCCAACATTGGGTAGAGATGTTGTTGAAACTATAGTAAAAGCAGGATTATTAGGGTTAGTTGTTGTTATGATTTATATGATAATTTTTTATGGTTGGATGGGAGTTATTGCTGATATTGCATTATTGTTTAATTCTATATTATTATTAGGGGTTTTAGCAGGTACCAATGCTATTTTGACATTACCTGGTTTAGCCGGTATTATTTTAACCTTTGGAACAACGGTGGATGGAAACGTAATTATTTATGAAAGAATTAAAGAAGAGTTAAGGCATGGAAGGCCTCCTTTAACAGCCGTAAGATTTGGGTTTGATAAAGCATTTTGGACATTATTTGATGCAAATTTAACTACAGTATTGGCTGGTGTAGTGCTTTATTATTTTGCAACAGGTACAGTAAGAGGTTTTGCAATTACGTTAATTATTGGTGTGTTAGGTAGTATGTTTACAAATCTTGTTGTATCAAGATCTATACTTGAATCCACAAGCCATCTAATTAATGTGAAAAAATATCAAAAAACGGCTGTAGAGGAGGGGAAATAATGATAGATTTTGTTGGAAAGAGAAAGGTTTTTATTCTTTTATCTTTACTTTTAATACTTTCTAGTTTGATATTTGTTTTTACAAAAGGATTTAATTTAGGTGTTGATTTTGCCGGTGGAACAGAATTTGTTATATCTTCAAATAAAGAAGTAAGTATTAATGAAATTAGAAGTATTTTGACTTCCATAAAATCAGAATATGCTACAGCCAAAATAGCAAAATTAAAAAATTTAAATGTTGAAGATTCAGAATTGTTCCAATATTCAGTTGTTTTAAAGGAATCGTTATCAGGGTCAACAGCTTTAAAAGAAGAATTGATTAAAACCATGAAACAAAAATTCGCTGAAAAAGATATTACTATAGATTTTTTAGAATTTAATGATGTTTCAGGTTATGCAGCAGAAGAAATTAAATCATATGCATGGTATGCTGTAATTATTTCATTAATTTTATTATTAGCCTATATTACTTTAAGATTCAAATTTTCTTTTGGAGTAGGTGCAATTTTAGCATTGGCACATGATATTATTATTACAATGGGATTTTATTCATTATTTGGAATTGAAATTAACGTTGCTGCTGTTGCTGCATTTTTAACTTTAGCCGGTTATTCTCTAAATGATACAATTGTTGTATATGATAAAATAAGGGAGAATATGAAAAAACTAAGAGGTAAAAAGAATATAGAAGAAATAGTAAATACGAGTATTAATGAAGTTATCGTTAGATCATTGAATACATCAATAACAACATTTTTAGTAATACTTCCAATTTTAATTTGGGGTGGAAAAGCAATAGCGCCTTTTGCTTTTGGATTGGCTGTTGGTGTTGTAGTAGGTACTTATTCATCACTTTATATTGCAAGTCCAATTGTTATTGGATGGATAAAAAGATCAAGAGTATATTAAAAATATATAAAATTCCCGAAAAAAAAACTCACATAACAGGAATTTTAATAATAAAAAGAGGGCAAAGCCCTCTTTTTATTATACATTATCTTAGTAATTGTAAAACCTGTTGAGGTAATTGGTTAGCTTGAGATAGCATAGCAGTACCAGATTGCATAAGAATTTGTTGTCTTGTATAATCAGCCATAACTTTGGCCATATCAGCGTCCCTAATTCTTGATTCAGCAGCAGTTAAGTTTTCAGAAGCAACACCTAAGTTCTTAATTGTATGTTCAAGTCTGTTCTGTGCAGCACCTAACTTTGACCTAAATGCTGATACTTTATATACAGCTGCATCAATAGCACTTATAGCAAATTCTGCATCACTTTGTGAATTGATTTTTACACCTGTTGTAATACCAATATCATCAGCTTTCATGCTTTCAAAACCGATATTAATAACTTGCCCTGCATTAGCACCAATATGATAATTTAAAGGATTAACACCTGTAGCACCTGCAGTTACTTGTCCAAATACCGCTATAGCACCACCGTCTACTTTTGTCCCTTTTGCCAATGTTCCACCAAAATCATCAATTGAAGCAATCTGGTTAATATCCCAAGTAATACTTACTGCAGCACTACCAACTGTAACAGAAATTGATCCAGCTTCAACATTTGTAGTCCACGAAGAAGAGCCACCAGCTGTTATTAGAGTTGCTTTTACTTCTAAAGTACTTGCAGCAGAACCAGTAAATTGCCCAACCTCTATAATGATATTTCCATTAGCCAAAGTAGTACCTGTTTTCCCAACTGCAAAATGAGCGGAACCAGGAGAAACGATTTTAGCATCTGCTTTTCTTGTTTCTTTTAATGAACCATCTAATAAATTCTTTGTGTTAAATTGTGTTG